>JAFGWD010000232.1 GCA_016937315.1 Rhodospirillaceae bacterium | reverse complement strand
GTCCTGCGGAGCCTCGTCTGGCGGTGGTGTGTCTGGTGTGGGATCGGCGGCCTGTTCCAGAAACTGTTGTGGGTCTGTTCCGGGCGTATTGGCGGCGGGTAAGGCGCTGGTAACGGACCCGTATTGCTGTTGAAATTCGGCGGCAGTCATGACTTGGACGATCACCGGCAGAGCTGGGTCGATGCTGACTTGGGCCACCTGCAAAACTGTGGACAGGGTAAACACACCAGCCGGTGTGACCAGGACGATTTCGCCAATAGTGCCATCGGGGTCGCGGATGAGGACAATTGAGGTTTGTCCATCCGGGCCAACCTGGCCGGACCCAGAGGTGCCGCGAAAGCCGATGGTGGCGGATGGTGTGGTAACCTTCATCGCATCGGGTGAGGTCTTGGCAATTTGTCCGCTGATGAAGGCAAAAGTACCGCTTAAAACCCCAATGTCAGCGGACCCGCTCTGCGCTGCGGGGTCATAGACCATTTCGTCCAGGATCATTTTGCCGCTGCCGCCCAGCGAGAAATTTGATCCATCCAAGAACACAATGCCGACAGAACCAGCAGAGCCGGTTTCCAGAACATCGCCTTGATGCACCGTGTCGCCGATTTTCAATATCGCGTGGGAGCCATCCAGACGGGTAACGGAGACCTCACCGTTTAGGGTTTTGACGGTGCCGATGGATTGGGAGGGGGCTGATGCGGTTTGTGCCACGTCGCCGGAACCCATACTCAAACGGTCAGCCCAATCCGCACGGAAGGCCATGCCGTTGCTGAGTTGCAAATCCGTATGAGTGTCGTTCAGAAAATATCCCTTAACCAGAAGGGATTGTCCGTTTTCATCGACAATGTGCAGGTCTTGTCCGACGTGCTGAAACGTGGCATGAGCCAGTCGTTCCATCCCCCATGCGGAGGGCAATGGAGACTCATTGCTGATGACTTCGGGGGGGGTGGGTGTGGGGGTATAGGCATAGGCAGCGGCAAACGACATGGTGAGGCCCCTCCGGTCTCGAAGTGAATATACTGTTTTGTCGAGCTCAAGCCCAAAAGCGACTTTGCCATATGTTCTTATAGCAAAGCCGAAAAAAGCACTAACCCTCTCGCCCTCATTCATACACTATGAACGCATTCGTGTTGATCTTCAAACGTTGCGGGTATTTCGCGCAAAAAAAACAGGGTATTTTCTGGCTTGTGGGGCGGGGGGAAGGATGCGGGAATCGGGCCTTACAGTAAAAAAGGGAGTTCGGGCCTTTTGGTCTGGTGTGAAAAAGGCCATTAAGCCGACTGTCCCGCGCCTGATTGCTTTGGCAATGTTGATCGGCGTGGTGGCTGTACGGGTGGTTGATCCGGTTTCCCTGCAAATGCTGCGTGTTCGAACATTCGATGTTTATCAGCAGATTAAACCGCGCCCGCAAACGCCGGGCATGGTAACGATTATTGATATTGATGAAGAGAGTTTGAAGCGCCTGGGTCAATGGCCTTGGCCGCGCACCTTGGTGGCGCGTTTGCTGGATCGCTTAACGGAGATGCGGGCCGCAGTGGTTGGCTTCGACGTGGTGTTTGCCGAACCGGATCGGATGTCGCCGCAGAATCTGGCGGATATCTTGCCCTATCTGTCCGATGCGGCACGTGAGGATATGAAGTCTCGGCCCTCCAATGATCAGGTTTTTGCCGAATCCATTCGGCGTTCCCGTGTCGTCTTGGGGCAAACCGGCATGCCGTTTGACAGGCCCTTGCCGAGCAATATGCCACGGCCCTCGGTTGCGGTTTTGGGCAATGGTCTTGACCGTTGGGTGGAAACCCATCGCGGTTTATTACGTAATGTTCCGGATATTGATCAGTCTGCCGCTGGACATGGGGTGTTTACGGTGGCGGGTGAAACCGATGGTGTGGTGCGTCGGGTCCCCATGGTCCTGAACGTGCAGGATGGTTATTTCCCGTCGTTGAGTCTGGAAATGCTGCGTTTAGCGGCAGGACAGAAATCCATTCTGATCAAAACCCGTGCCGATATCGGTATCGAAGGCTTGCGAATCCGTGGGTTGCCGCCCATCCGCACCGACGCCAACGGGCGGGTTTGGGTGTATTTCGCAAAATCCAATCCAGAACAATATGTCTCAGCTTACAAGGTGTTAGACGGTACGGCCCCGCCGGAAAGCATAGCCAATCGTTTGGTCCTGGTTGGAACTTCGGCTGCGGGGTTGTTGGATATCAAGGCGACACCTTTGTCTCCATTCCTGCCGGGAGTGGAGGTTCATGCGCAGATTCTGGAAAACATTTTAACCAACGCGCAATTGCAACAGCCACGTGATGCGTCTGGGGTGGAGATTTCTTTTGCCGTTGCCATTGGCTTGTCGATGATCATATTGCTGCCCTTGATTGGTGCTCGGTTGACCCTGGTCTTGTTCTTGGGGCTTGCTGGAGGCATTGGGGCTTGGTCCTGGCATGCCTTTGCGGTGCAAAAGGTTCTTTATGACCCCGTTTTGCCCAGCTTGACCGCACTTCTGATCTTCATTTTTCTGACCTACACCAGTTACGCCAAAGAAGAAGCCGAACGCCGCCATGTGCGCTCGGCATTCAGCCATTATATGTCTCCGGCTCTTGTGGAGCGTTTGGCAGAGGATCCGTCGCGCTTGAAACTGGGCGGTGAAATGCGGGATATGACGGTGTTGTTTTGCGACGTGCGCGGTTTTACGACGATTTCCGAGCAATTTGATGCGGAGGGTTTGACCCGTCTTATCAATCGGTTTTTGACACCAATGACTGGGGTCATTCTGGACCGTCAGGGGACCATCGACAAATACATGGGCGATTGCATCATGGCGTTTTGGAATGCCCCCTTGGACGATCCAGAGCATGAAATCCATGCGTGTGAATCTGCTTTGGACATGATTCGTGCCTTAAAAACTTTGAACACGGCGCTTAAGGAAGAGGCCGAGCAAACGGGACGTACGTATATTCCCATCGCGGTGGGTGTGGGAATCAACAGCGGTTTGGTCTGTGTTGGCAATATGGGGTCGGAACAGCGTTTCGATTATTCGGTGATGGGTGACGATGTAAACCTAGCGTCGCGTCTGGAAGGTCAGTCCAAGACCTATGGCGTGACCACTGTGGTAGGCGAGAATACGGAACCGAAAGTTCGGGCGTTTGCTTTGCTGGAACTGGATTTAATCCGGGTCAAAGGCAAGACCATTCCGGTCCGCATCTTCGGGCTTGTGGGGGATCGGGATTTAGCCCTAACGCCTGAGTTCGTGGCGCACCGCGAAATCCATGATCGTCTGTTGGCTGTCTATCGGGCGCAAAAATGGGATGAGGCCGAGGTGGCTCTGGCCCTTTGCCGCGACAGTGATATTGGCCATCTGGTGCCGAAGTTCTATGAGATGATGGCTGAACGTATTTCCCTGTTCCGCACGACCCCTCCAGGGTTGGCATGGGATGGGGTTTTTGTCGCGACCAGTAAATGAAGCGGCCCGCCGAAGGAGCGGACCGGCGTCAGGAAAGGGCGGGGGCGTCAGTTCGACGCGACGCGAGGGGAATCCAATTCGCCCATCGCCAGTAGCAACTGGAACATCGCTATTTTCATGTCGAAGGTGGCTGTGGTGTGGTTGATGCGGGCGTTATAGACCTCGTTCTCAGCATCGAGAACATTTAGCGCGGTTTCTTTTCCTGCGTCACGCAATTTGGTGCGTGCGGCGAAGACTTCACCCGCGATGTTGACTGCGTTGTTCAACAGATCAACGCGCTTGCGTGCGGTGTCCAGAGCCTGCCAAGCCAAGCGCGTTTGCTCGATAACTTTGCGATTGGCGTGGGTCAGGTTGTCCATGCTGGCGGCATGATCAAAGGCGGCCTTGCTGACTTCGGCGCGGGTCTGCAATCCGTTGAACAGGTTCCAACTGGCTTGGACCAAGACGGAGTAATCGCGGCGGGTGCCGATGACGGCATCACGGCCGTTTTCGTAACCATGCTCCATCACCAGATTGATGGTTGGCAGGTATCCGGCTTCGGCAACAGATCGGGATTCTTCCAAGGCGCTGGACTGGGCGCGACTGACGGCAATTGTTGGGTTGCCGCCTTTGGCGCGTTCAATGGCGGTGTCCAAATCGTCTGGAATCAGGGCCTCAGGAAGTGTGGGAGTAACCATTTCCGCAAGTTCCGCCGGGTGGCCATAGACCTGTAAATAGCGGCTGAGTGCGGCATCCAAGGCCCCCTCGAAAGCAACGCGGCGTTCCTTCGCCAGTTGCAGGCGGGTTTTCGCCTGGAGCACGTCCACGGCAATACCGGAGCCACGGCGCACCCGTTCGTCTTCTAAGTGCAATTGCTGCCGGATGGTGTTTTCATTTTGTGCCGCGAGTTCGGCCAAGCGCGTTTGTTTCAAGACATCCAGATAGACGGAAATGCCTTCGAACAGGACGTTTTGCGTGGTGGTGTTGGCCGTGAATACGGCGGCGTCACGCTGGTATTTGGTTGCGGCGTAGAGTCCTTCCCGTGCGCCACCATCCCACAGTTTTTGTGTCAGGCTAAAGGTGTAGGTGTTGCGATCACGGTAAAAGGGATCCAACCCGCTGCTGCGTCGGGCTGGACTGTTGATGCGCTCCATGCCGGTGTCGGCTTTGGCGTCAACGGAGGGCAGGTAGGTTCCCCAGACCTTGTTGACGCTTTCTTCTGAGCCGTAGGCGGTGTTATGAGCGGCGCGAATTTGTGGGTGGTTTTGGATGAGCTCACCCAGAGCATCGGGAAGCGTCTCCGCCTTGGCGTGCTGGCACACGAGCGATACAATCGCCGTCGCGGTCAGAAGAACACTATATTTTATTCCCGACACAATGCCACCTCAAATCCCCCCGGAGACCCTCTGGTTATCTCCGATTGAGGGAAAAGAGGCAACAGCCAATGTGACTTTCGTCACTGTTCTCCAGTAAATAGCGTTACTTTTCTGGCACGAACAGTGTTCCGCTAAAGAGAGCAGCGACGGTACGCAGGAAAACACCGGTGACGATAACCGTAGTCACCGTCAACGCGATCCAGCAGACGGGGGTTAAGCCTTCCGCGCCGATGCGTTCGTGGTATTCCAAAGCGGCGATAGTCAATGCGTCCAAGGGGAATGTGTACGCCCACCACGAGACGGCAAAAGGGACGGAGAGAAACTGTCTCGCCATAGTCAGAACCAACAAGCCCAGGAACAAAGCAAAATAAAACAGGATGCGGGAAAAGGGATCGATGCTTCCGGTTAAGGCGATGTATGAGATGAACCCAATGGCTGGCGGCGCGATCAAGATAAACAGAGTCGGCATGAATTTTGCTGGCAACTGGTCGTGAAAAACGATGCGGTAGAAGACAATGGTGAACAGAACCACCCAAAACCCCAGGCCAATCGCGAAAAAGAACCAGGAAATTTCGATGTAGCCCAAGGGGGCTCCGGTCAATGGCACCAGAATGTTACCAACCACGGGAATGAACCATGCGGGGTTGGAGTGCTGGATGTCGTGGTTGCGGACAATCCACCGCTTCAAAAGGTGGAGGGTAAATGCCAGGTGGATAAGAGTACCGACGCTCCATAAGGCAAAAGCCGTTTCGTGGCCAACGGAGAGCGCGGCACGCGACAGCAGCAGAATGCTGATGCTGAATGCGGGAAAAAAGTTGGCGCGGATCGGGTGCTGGAATTCTGCAACGACTGCTTGCGGGTATTTCAGCGCCTTGATGAGGTAAAGCGCGGTGATTGCCAGAAATACAGTGGTGGCGGCAATCAGCGCGGTGTTGCTGACGGCAACGGGGACATTCAGGACGGCATGTGCCTTGCGCCAAGCTAAGCCCAGCCCACAAACCCCCATAACCACGGCAAACAGCGGTATGGGAACATGTTTGAGCCAAGGCTCCGTGGTTTCTGGGGCCGCGATGTTGATGGTGGGTGAGGGGGCAGTCATGGTGTGTGATCTTTCGTAAAATTAGATTGTTCTAATATTACTAATGGATCGGTTCTTGGTTTTCAAGCCATGAAAAAACCGCGCCGAAAGGGCGCGGTCAAAAAGATGGAGGCCGGAGCCGGAATCGAACCGACGTGCAAGGATTTGCAGTCCTCTGCATAACCACTCTGCCATCCGGCCATCCAAGGGCAGATCGGTACAGCCAAAGCCGTACGCGAGGGCGCCACTATACGGATACGGTGCTGCGGATCAAGATGTTTTTATGGGATGAATCATGATTGCTTCGAAACGACCTCGTCGTTTATCAAGCAGGCGGTCATTCAACCCATTGTATGCGTGGTCGGCAAACACCGCATACACCATCCATAGCACATAATAGGCATGTCCCGGAAAATAACATTGGGTGCTCTCACACCGAGGATGTAAGTCTCGACAGCCTTACGTAAGGAGGGGTCGAAACAATACGTGGCTCGGCGGATGCCAACAAATCCATGAGCTGTGGCAACCCGTAAGGAAAGACTTGGCTGCTATCAGATAGCACGATGTTAAGGAGATCGAGGACTTCTTTTGGATACATCGTTGTAACAGGCTCTGCGCCACCATTTTCTTTGATAAATTTGAGTAGAGACAGGTTGGAAGACCTGATCGGGCGCAGAAAATCTTTCGCCGCCCTCAGTGCGTCTGGGAATTTCTCCCCTGCATTCCCCAGGGTTGAAACCCAGGCCCTAGACGTTGCTTCTGTCTGGAATTTTCTTTCCTTGGGCCAGGCCTCTCTGATGAATGTGAGGCTATATTCTTTCCATTCACTTTTTTCCTCACTAAACGCATGGCCCAAGAACCAGATAATGTGCTGGCGTCCTCGGGGGCTCATCATACGCACGCAATCACGCGTTTCCTCAGCGGTTAGGCCTGGGTTGCCTTTAATTGATTCTACAAAAGCCATTACAACCCATTCAGGTGCCTGATTTTCGGCTCCCTCTCCCCACTTCCAATCATACATTTTCGGAAACAAACGAATGAAGGAGGGCTTCATTTGGGCGAAGAGGGGTGATACAGGCATTTTTGGATTATCGAATCGGCCACTCCACGCTGGTTCACTGGCAGGATTTTCAACATCAAACCACGGGATTATCCTCTCGGACACCCAATCTGGATCAATCCCATTCAACCAATCAATGTGATACGTAAGAGAGCAAATAGCATGATCTGAACCTTCGCCTGGGGCCGTCAGCAGCGCCTCGATTCGAGAAATGAACTCTTTCGGCAACCCCTGGCGTTCTTCAAAAGATCGGAGTGCTAGGACACTCAAGAGCGCACTCATCGCCTTTCCTATTGGGCTGTTCATGGCGAGATCAATCGTGCGACGTGACGGCTCTGTTACTGTGCCGCCAATTCGAACTTGCCCTAATGCGCTTTGGATTTCCTTTGTCCCATCCGATAAAAGTCCACTGAGAATGTCATCAAACAATTCAAGCGCATAGACTTCGTCTTGTTCGGCGATTTTAACAAGATGCTTCTCAATCCACATGCCTATGGCAATTCCGATCCTGGGGGTCATCACGTTCGAGGGGAAGGCACGCATCCGTTTGCATAGGAGGTAGGTGGCGCGTTTAGATGCATTCTCCGGCCAGTGTTCGATGATATTTCCCCAGAACTTAGCAGGAAAGTCTCCGCGCCGTGCCGACACGCATAAAGCAAGTATTGCTCTTGATGGTTGATTTTTCACAAGTCCGACAAACGGACGCCGGTCTGTAGTCTCGCCGACCTGGTGACCTGTATTTCTTGTCGCAACTTCAAACAGTTGTCCTGTGGGAGTATGGTCAAAGACCGATGCATCAGTATTGATGCTGACCCGCCCACGAGAAACATTTTCTGTCGCAACATCATCAACCCATGAATCGTCCCAGTCCGGTATGTCGCTTTTAAGTGCCTCATACCGTCCCATAACGTCGTCTGACATTTTACAGTCCGCATTCACCAACCATTTCATGACCACGGCAGAACACAATGCTTTTCTGCGGCTATATTCTTTAGCCTTTTCTGACTCGTATTTATCAGGCCCATCAAGAATCCGGGCTACTATCTGCTCTCTTTGTGAAGATGAGAAACGGCTCCAGAAATCCCGAAGCAAGAAAAGTAGCTCACGCTCAGATTCATGGTCCCAGAAGCATGAGTTTTCTAAAGCCACAACAAATTGGACCACAGCTTCAGGCGTAAAAAGACCAGGCCTGTTCCATGCGTAAAGCCGCAGTTTATCGAACACAGGCCGGTCCGGGCCTGGCCATGTCGCAATATCTCTTCTTAACCTTTCAGGATGATTTTTCGCCATTCGGTCAAGAAGCTTAGCAAACCAAAAAACGTGCCTTTCCACATCTGTATAAAAATCATCATGATTTATACCCGTTTCAGGGTAGAATGTTTTTCTACAGGTATAAAATTCACCAAGCTTTTGTTCTCGTATCTTTTCGCAAGCTCGTTCAAGATTACGCCTCACAGCCAAATAGACTGAGAGCAGAGAGTTATCTGGCACGACTAGATAATCGGTTCCTTCTTTTGGAAACTTCAGTTCTATCCTGGCTATATCTGACCACTCCACTTCACTCCAGGTTCCTGACGGAGGTTGAGCAAACCTAAGTCCGTAGGGCGGATCCACTCTGAACTTTGGCTCCGTCACAGCCTCCAACGCCCGAACCACGGAAGCTGTCCAGCCACATATTTCTACTCGCCGATGAATCTGGAGCCATTCTGTGTACGCTGAATCTTCTGAGCCCCTTTCTAAGGATTCGAGAATAATCGTCCAAATGTCTCGGGCACCTTCTGGCAACGTCTTTGGATCTCCGACCCTTTGCTTCAATCTCTTAAGTAGCGTGGGGTGAAGACACGGCTGCCGGACAACCCATCAAGCCAGGACGGGATCACCTATATTGCAGACTACCCAATTGGTAAGATGGGAAAGCCGATTCGGCATTGGAACACCACCATTACTCAAACGAAGTCTATGATCTGGGCTGGTATCCCCTTGCCTCCAGGCAATCAAGTCATCCGGAGGTGACGAGCGAGTCTCCTCCATTGTCTTGGGCGATGTGCTCTCGCTTGAAGATCGAGGCGAATCATCATCAAGGCCATAAGCCTCAAGAGGATCGAAAATTTCACTTTCTTCATAATTACTTGGTGGGGCAGCACACCGACATGCACAGTCAAACACACATAGCCACTCTGCCGAAGGTATCGGATTAGCCTTAGCAAACAGGCGGGCTCCTTCTTCCGAACGCACAAGATGGCAAACCATTCCCCTTTCATGGGGAGGTAAATCCCTGGGGCTTTTTTGGGCCATAGAAATAACGGATGACCGCCACGTGGCAGGATTATCAGATTGCTGTGCCCATTTGCCCAATGTGTCCCAGAGAACGCTGTGCTCATTTTGATAGGCTAGGGGAATAACGCCCCTATCCTGCCACTTTGCCTCAATCTCATCAGGTTGCCCTTTATCAAAGGCATAAAGCCGGTTTGGGCTCCCCTTTACACCACTATTTAGCCCTTGCAGCAGGTACCTTATGGGCGGGTCCTCTGCCTGATACCCAACGAGAACCACCGTGTACTTTTGAAGGAGGTGACGAACAAACGTTGTTGCCCAGCCTTGCGCCAGATAGGCGCGACCAAAATCGCCACTGCTCAGAATATAATTGTGTTTCTGATCAGGTTCTTCTGCCAGCCTTCCATGAAGGTATGTAATGCCCTTTATTGAAGAACCATATTGAATATCCGGAAGTCCAGGAGGATCGTATTTGGGGTAATCTTTCCAAGAGGGAGCATGTTCGAATAAATGATCATAGTTTGTTGTAACAACTTGTGGCTCATGGGCTTGATTGGCTGAAATACGCAGGATGATATCATGCGCGTCCACATTACCTGCGGAACCGTCACTAAGGGCTAAACATTCAGCCACATGTCGTGCGACCAGATATTGCCCATACTCCTGTTGCAACATTTGGAATATTTGATCCAAAGGAATGCGTGCAGACGGTGGCGTATCGGAGGGCTCAGCGACCCACGGATCGAATGCCTTGATGATTTCAGAGTTTCGAGACGGCGTTAATTTATCGATTACATGTTGTGTTAATTTGGAAAAATCCGGTTTCCCTGCTGGTATGGACACCCCCGCACCACAGAAAAAGACAACTCTACCCGCGTCCCGTTCCATAAGAAGGGCATCAGGGATTATCGGCCCATTGGCGAGGAATCTCATTCTTTAGCTCCAAAAGGGGAGAGCCGGATCGGTTGTCGTCTGGTCTTGGTCGATACCGGAACTCATGCAGAGAGTGTGTGGTTCGAGTGGAATAAGGCTCGGCTTTGGTGGTAAAAGTCATGCTGTCACTGTCTGGGCTTGGTTGTCAAAGTAGACGCGGTTCCACGACCGAATCACGAAGGAGGGCCGCCGCTCAACTCCTTTTAACCACTCGTCTCGAATTATGGGTCAGGCTCTGAGAGATTGTCTGCCCCGTGCCAAGAGAATCGCACGCCGCAGACTTCTTGTGAATCCTCCGTTTACGTCGGTGCACTAGATGCTTATCGGAGGCATGGACTTCGTTTCCGCCTAGGGGTAGTCTGACGCGGCAAAAGGGTGGGGGAGACGCTCAATGCTCCGTCCGCTGCTCAAAAAGGATCATCGACAGGGGTGCCAAGATGACAAAACTGACTTCCCTTCTGCTTGCGGGCGTTGC
>JAFGWD010000231.1 GCA_016937315.1 Rhodospirillaceae bacterium | reverse complement strand
CGGTGCGTAAGGTGGCGTACTGTTCGTCGGCAGAGGGCACGTCATCACGGTTCATATACAAGAATTCGGACCGGAAGAGGCCGATTCCTTCGGCCCCCGCCATTACCGCCGCGTTGGTTTCTTCTGGGCGTTCGATGTTGGCGAGCAAGGGGATGCGACGGCCATCACGAGTGACGGCAGGCAGGGTACGGAGTCGGTGCAGGGAACGTGAGCGCCGCAGGGCTGCGGCACGCCACTTGCGGTAGTCGGTCAGTTGCTCGGTCGTGGGGTTCAGAATAACACGGCCCGCCGTGCCATCAACGATGACCGTACATCCGGCACACAAGTTGTGGGTCAGGCCGGAGACCCCGACCACCGCCGGAATCCCCAGAGACCGTGCCATAATTGCGGTGTGACTGGCGATGCCGCCCAATTCGGTGGCGAAGGCCACAACGCGCTCGGGGTCCATTTGTACGGTGTTTGCCGGGGTCAGTTCATCGGCGAGGATGATCGACTGTCGTGGCAGGTCGGCGAAGGGGGTTGAGTCCTCGTGGCCCAGGCGTCGGACCAGACGTTGGCCGAGGTCGCGCACGTCGTCGGCGCGTGCCGCCAGATAGCCATCTTCCATGGCTGCGAAGCTCTGCATCAGGTCATCAATCTGGTGTTTGACTGCAGCTTCGGCATTGATGTGGTTTTGGGTGATGAGGGCTTCGACGCCACGGACCAAGCGCGAGCGCTTCAGCATCAGGGTGTGTGCGTCCAGGATGAACGAGATTTCCTCGGCGGTTTGTGCGGGAAGACGCTTGGCATCATCCTGGATCTTACGCAGGTCTTCGGTGACGCGTTCCACGGCGGCGCGAAAGCGATCAATCTCCTGCGGAACACGGCGCTCCGGTATACTGTATTCGATGACCGAGAGGCCGCCAGTTTCGTGAACATAGGCGATGCCGAGTGCAAATCCCGGACTAACGCCGACACCGTTCATGATGCGAGTCGGAAGTTCCGGGATTGGCTGGTCGTCAATCTTCATAGAATTTGGCTTCCACTAGGTCACACAGGGCTTTTAAGGCGGCTTCGGCCTCGGTGCCTGCCGCTGAAAGGTGGATGGCGCAACCAGGTCCAGCGGACAGCATCAACAGGCCCATGATCGATTCACCGGATACTGTCATTAAGTCCTTATTGGAAACCTGGACCTGCGCGTCAAAGCCACTCGCTAGCTTGACGAATTTTGCGGCGGCGCGGGCATGCAGGCCCCGCATATTTCGGATAATGACTTCGCGCTCAACAAGGGCAAGAGTCGTCAACGAGGCTCTCCGTTGGTCGGTTATAGGGGGTTAGGACTGTGCCAATAGCTTGGAAGCGACATTGATGTATTTGCGTCCGGCTTCTTGGGCGCTCATCACCGCTTCGTTCAGTTCTTCGGTTTCGCGAACCGAGGCCAACTTGATGAGCATCGGCAGATTGACGCCAGCGATGACCTCAACATGGGTTTTGTCCATGATTGAAATCGCCAAATTGGAGGGTGTTCCGCCGAACATGTCTGTCAGGACTACAGCACCGTCTCCGGTATCGACGGCGGCAACACTGTCCATGATGTCCTGGCGGCGGCGTTCCATGTCGTCCTCGGGGCCGATGCAGACCGCCTTGACCTTATCCTGATGTCCGACCACGTGCTCTAGGGCGGCGATCAGTTCTTCGGCCAGACGGCCGTGGGTGACGAGTACCATGCCGATCATTGCGCGCTTCGTTCCTTCTTTTCCGGCGAGTGGGTTCTATTGAGCCGGTTTTTCTGCCCGGTTTCAAGGCTTTCGGGGTTTATTGGGTCTTTTTTTATGAGTCTGGCGGTTGCAGTTCGCGGTGGCGGACAGAGGTGCTGTAGCCAGCGGTCATTAGCCATGTTCCCAGGCGTTCGGCGACGAAGACCGAACGATGACGCCCGCCGGTACAGCCCACGGCCAGGGTGAGGTAGCTTTTGCCCTCGGTCACGTATCGCGGGAGCAGGGGGTCAAGAAGGGCGACCAGGCGAGTCATGAATTCTGGAAAATCCGGGTCAGCGGTGATGTAGGCCTGGACGGCTGTGTCGCGCCCGGTGAGGTCGCGTAACTGTGGATCGTAATGCGGGTTGCGTAAAAAGCGGACGTCAAAGACCAAATCTGCTTCACGTGGCAGGCCCCGGCGAAACGAAAAGGACGTGACAAAAACGTGCAGCCCGGCGGAGACTAGGCCATACCGGCTGAATAGCATGGTTTTTAGCGTGCCGGGGGGCAAATCCGAGGTATCGATGATGTCGTTCGCGCAGTCCCTTAATGGGGCTAGAATTTGGCGTTCCAGCGCAATGCCATCAGTGAGGGGCCGGTCTGCGGCCAGAGGGTGGCGACGTCGGGTTTCGGTGTAGCGACGTTGCAGGACTATGTCGTCGCAGTCGAGAAAGACGATGTGGGGGCGCGAACCGCCGATCTTTTCCATGTCGCGGACCAGACTACGGATGGCATCGACATCAAAATCGCGGGTTCGGATATCGACGCCAATCGCCAATGGGCGGCGCGGCGTGTCCGGTCGGGGGGGCGTGTCCTCACGGATCATGTGCCGCAGCAAAAACAGAGGTACGTTGTCTACGGCTTCGTAACCCAGATCCTCAAACGTTTTAAGGGTGGTGCTTTTGCCTGCACCGGACAGGCCCGTGACCACCACGTCGTGGGAAGGCGTGGGCATCATCCGTTCACCCAGGTGCGGCGTCCCAAGACGGCATCCAGAGCGACCGTCACCACCACAGCGGCGGAGGCTGCGAAGCCGAAAACCTGAATTGACGGGACGGTGATGCCTAAGATTTCAACGGAATGAGAGTCCGGGAGGCGCTCGATGTCCGTG
>JAFGWD010000230.1 GCA_016937315.1 Rhodospirillaceae bacterium | reverse complement strand
CGAACAGGAGAAAAGCGTAGACCGTAGCGGGGACTACGGGCAAGCTTTTCAACGCCTTCGGCGGACGAAAGCGCCCGGCCCTCCGGGGTGGTCGCCAAGGAACACCCTGGTTCGTCGCCACCGCTCACTGATGTCCCAGCATCGCCTTCGCGGCGGCTCCTGCCATTGTATCCCTTGGCGACCAACGCAATTCGTCGGGATTTATGAGTCTACGTCCTAGGGGTTGTGGTCTTCGGGGCCGAATCTGCGAGCCTCTTCGGCCAGCATGATCGGGACGCCATCACGGATCGGATAGGCGATACCGAGGGCATCATTGACCAATTCCTGGGCATTTCGGTCATAACGCAACGGCATTTTCGACATTGGGCAGACCAACAGAGACAAAAGCGTGGGATCAACCTCGGCCATGGGGGAGAGTCCTTATGGGTTATTGTGGTGCGTCACCAGAGGAGGCTCGGCCCACTGCGCCCATTTCCATCAAAGCGCAAAGGGCGTTGAAGCGGTGTTCTAAGGTTGGAGCCTCCAACAGGGCCTGTTTTTCCGGCGTTTCAAAGGGCAAGGCCATGGACAGGGTGGCCACCAGGGACGGTGTGGACAGGGCATCCAAAGCACGCAGATCAATATCCAGGTCGTGGGCCTCGACAAAGCGTTTTAAGGATGAGGTCATGCGTTCGCGTGGAGCATTGACGATTCCGCCTCCGGGGGTGGTGATATCCTCGCGGTAGGGTGCATAGTCAACGTGGAGACGACGATATCCGTCCTTGGCTTCCGCTTCCCCGGTGACATGGAAGCGGCAAATGCCCAGAATCACCACAAAGAGCTGCCGGGCCTCGGTTTCCGCGAAGTGGGCAATACGTCCGACGCTTCCCACCGAGTAGAGGGGCTGAGGGGCTTCGCCCACGGTTTCTTCATTGCCAGAGGACTGAATAATCCCGAACAGCCGACCCTGCGCCAAAGCATCGTTGACCAAGGCAAGGTAACGCGGCTCAAAAACGTTCAGGGGTAAGCGCCCGCCGGGCAGCAGAATCACCTGCGACAAAGGAAAAACCGGCAGAATGTCCGGCAAGTCTTCATACTTCGTGGTGAACGGATCGGTCGACATGCGTCCCTCCGTGAGGCGTGTTTGCCCCTAAACCATCAATATCATTTGCAATTGCCTGCGACCAGACTTCGCGATTGGATCGGTCGGTCCAAGAGCCTCTAAAATTTTCAAAAGGCGCAGGCGTGCGCCGTCTTCATTCCAGGTGCGATCACGACGCACAATCTCCAGAAGCTCCCGAATGGCCGCCGTGGCATCGTCTGCAGCATAAGCGGCCATAGCCAAGTCAAAGCGAGCCTGATGATCATCGGGGTTAGTGGATAAGCGTGCCAGCAAGGCTTGCGAATCGGCACCTTCACCCTCGGCGGCCAGGTCCAAGGCGGCGATTACGGCCATGATTTCGGGATGTTTCTTTAAGTCGTCGGGAATTTGCGTCAGAAGCTCTCGTGCCTTTTCCAACCGACCCGCCGCCATATTACAGCGCAAGAAGCCAGCGATGGCGCTGGGGTTTCCAGGGGCCGCCTGTAAGACCTGCTGATACATGGCAATGGCTTGTGGCAATTGGCCATCGGCTAAGGCTTGACGGGCGGCGTCCAGGACGGCGTTGATCTGGGCTTCAAGTTGACCGTTTCCGCCCCCGATTGCATCCATAAAGGCTTTTAGCTGGTGCTCGCCTTGTGGGCCAGCCAGCATATCCAGGGGTCGTCCGTCCTTAATGGCGAAGAGTGTGGGGATCGCCTGAACTTGCATCTGCTGTGCAAGAGGCCGGTTTTCATCAATGTTGATTTTAACCATACGGACCCGACCGCTCGCAGCTTGAACCAGACGCTCCAGAATGGACACGGACTGTTTGCTGGGGAGGCTTCTCGGAGACCAAAAGATCACAGCCACCGGCACCGACATAGACACGTCGATGACATCTTGCATGAAACTTTGGGTGTTGGACTCTTTGATAAGGTCCTGGGCGGCGGCGCTACCATGAGGGGCTGCTGTATCGCCAAAAATCAGATCCATGAGTCTTGCCTGCTGGTTGTTCGTTGCCGTTCTGGGTGGGATGATGGTTTCTCAAAATGAGGCTTTCCAAGACTCCAAGCAAGCTTTAAGGGCGGTTTTTGTATTCGAAAACAAGACGCATTTTTTTGTTGCATTCCACGTTATCCCCGATATAGTCGCGGGCCTTGACGCCACCTAAAACGGGGATGTCAACGGAATGCGGGCGTAGCTCAGGGGTAGAGCACAACCTTGCCAAGGTTGGGGTCGAGGGTTCGAATCCCTTCGCCCGCTCCAACTCCTCTTCGGAGGATTGGGGCGTTATCGGACAGGCCGAGCCATGAGCTCGGCCTTTCGCGCATCTGGAACATAAATCCCGACGGACTGAAGGTCTCTGGCCTTTCTGGGGACCAAACGAAAGCTGCACACACAAGGCCAATCGCGGCCTGTGTTTCTTGGGCATCATCCTAGGACGTAAACTCATAAATCCTGCCGAATTGCGTTGGTCGCCAAGGGATACAATGGCAGGAGCCGCCGCGAAGGCGATGCTGGG
>JAFGWD010000229.1 GCA_016937315.1 Rhodospirillaceae bacterium | reverse complement strand
TCGGCTTTTCTGCGCGTTCCGGGGTCGTGTCCCTGGGGCGGCGGAGGTTTTTGTTCGATGCGATGCTAAAGGAAGGGCATGCTCATATGACGAACGGCGTCAAAAAGGTCGTTCTGGCCTACTCCGGTGGCCTGGATACCTCGATCATTCTGAAGTGGTTGCAAGATGTTTACCGCTGCGAGGTGGTGACGTTTACGGCCGATATTGGTCAAGGCGAGGAACTGGAACCGGCGCGACGAAAAGCCGAAATGCTGGGCATTAAGGAAATCTACGTTGACGACCTGCGTGAAGAGTTCGTCCGTGATTACGTTTTTCCGATGTTCCGCGCCAACGCTTTATACGAAGGTCAGTACCTTCTGGGAACCTCCATCGCGCGGCCTTTGATTGCCAAGCGGCAGATTGAAATTGCCTTGGAAACCGGCGCCGATGCGGTGTCGCATGGTGCGACCGGCAAGGGCAATGACCAAGTGCGTTTCGAGCTAGGCTATTATGCCTTAAAGCCCGACATCAAGGTCATCGCGCCGTGGCGCGAATGGGACTTGCACTCGCGTACCAAGTTGATCGAGTACGCCCGCCTGCATCAGATTCCGATTCCGAAGGACAAGCATGGTGAGGCTCCGTACTCGATGGATGCCAACCTGTTGCACATCTCCTATGAAGGCAAAGCGCTGGAAGACCCGGCGCTGCCGCCTGATGAGGATATGTTCCGCCGCACCGTCAGCCCGGAGAATGCGCCGGATCAGGCGGAAATGATCGACATCGAATTTAAGAATGGTGATGCGGTCGCAGTCAACGGCGTTAAATTGTCGCCCTCCGCGCTTTTGACCCGCCTGAACGAACTCGGCGGTAAGCACGGCATTGGACGGCTGGACTTGGTGGAAAACCGCTATGTCGGCATGAAGTCGCGTGGGGTCTATGAAACCCCCGGCGGCACCATCTTGTTGCAGGCGCATCGTGATATCGAGTCTATCACTCTGGATCGCGAGTCCATGCACTTGAAGGACGAGTTGATGCCACGGTATGCCAATCTGATTTACACCGGCTACTGGTTCAGTCCAGAGCGGGAAATGCTGCAAGCTGCGATTGATGTGACGCAAAAGGCAGTGAATGGCGTGGTGCGGTTGAAGCTCTATAAGGGCAATGTCGTTACCATGGGACGGGAGTCGCCCAACAGTCTTTACGATATGGCGACCGTGACGTTTGAGGAAGATGCGGTTTACGACCAGCATGATGCCGAAGGCTTTATCAAGCTTAACGCGTTGCGCTTGCGTCTACGCAGCAATGCGTTAAAGAATCTGTAAGAAAGCTTCCCGCATCGGAAGGCAACGCCCCAAGGGCGCACTTTCCGATGCGAGATGATTTTTTTGTGCAGAGACGCGAGGTTGGTGAAACGTCCATTGCGCGGCACCAAGGGCTGCGTTACATATCGCCGTTCGGAATGCGTTCGCGCGACGGTGAGCGTGGGTGGAGGAACCTGATGAACGTGCGGTTGGTGTCAGTGGCCCTGGTTGGGGTTTGGGTGGCCGCGTGCGCTTCCGCCGCAGTGGCGGCTGAGGCGCAGAAAACGCGACCTGCGAAGCGTGGCAGTGCGATGTCCGCAGAGTGCGGATGGACTGGAAAACGCATTATTCAGCTGTTGTCGCGGGATGACGTGGTTACGGCGGGTGAATTCCGACAGTTCTATGTTGCCTTTGGGTGTTCTGAGGCACACTTGAGCGCGGCGTTCGGATGCGCGATTGAAGGGACCTCTGGCCCCGAGAGCTGTGCGTCTCGACCTGAGTGTGTTGATTTGTGTTGGGCGTCTCCTTCCGCGTCGACCCTGGACAAGGCTTTGCCAGCCGCGCCGAAAGTGCTTAAGCCGACGGTGTCACCTGCGGTGAAGACGAAAACTCAGCCATCTTTGCCGCCTAAGAAACCGACGGAAGCTCGGCCGTTGACGATGCCGTCCGGGCCGTATGACAAGAAGAAATAAACATTCTGTGAGGGGGCTTTTCCCCTGATTTCCGTGTGGGCGGCAAGGCCGCGCCGGGTTTAAGATCGAATGCCATGAGAACCGTTGCTCTTGCGGCTTTGGTTGCCGCTGTCCTGCATGGTCTGGTCTGGTACGCGACGCATGAAAGCATCGCGCCGCCGGATCTTGAGGATGCGATTGAGTCATTGTCCTTCAATAACGCGGCTCCGAAGGACCGAGCGATCCCCTTTTCTCCTGAAGAACGTGCCGATACGGATCGCGATTTGACGACTGTGGCCAAGGTTTCGCGGGGCATCCGCCTGTATGCCGCAACCGGTCGGTTCGAGGAAATCCCCCCCTTGGCACGGCGGCATGGCCTGAAGGTGACGGTCGGGGCCTGGCTGGATAAGGACCTGGATTACAACGCTAAGGAAATCGAATCTGCTATCGCTGTGGCCAATCGTAACCCCAACGTGCGTGCGGTTGTGGTTGGTAACGAAGCCTTGTTGCGCGGCGATCTGACCTATGAGCAGTTGGTGACCTATTTGCGGCAGGTTCGTAAACGGGTTGGCGTTCCGGTTTCCACCGGGGAAATTTGGTACTCTTGGATTGAGCATCCGAAACTTGCCAATGAAGTGGATTTTATCGCGGCCCATGTTCTGCCGTATTGGGAAGCGGTGCCGCCTAAGGATGCGGTGAAGTTCGCGGTAGAGCGCTATCAAGACCTGAAAACGGCTTTTCCCGGCAAGCGTATTGTGATTGCCGAATTCGGTTGGCCGAGTCGAGGGTATAACCGCCATTCGGCAGAGCCGGACCCCATCGGTCAGGCGCGTATTTTGCGCGAGTTTTTGGCTGAAGCGAAAAAACGTGGCATTGAATACAACGTTGTTGAAGCCTTTGATCAACCATGGAAGGTCAACGAAGGCAGCGTCGGCCCGTATTGGGGGATTTTCGATGATGACCGTAATCTGAAATTCTCTTTGTTTGGCACTGTGGAACGGACCAACCTGTTGCGTCTGGCGGCTCTGGCTTTGCTGATTGGTGCGGCGGTATCGATCCTTGGGTTGTATCGCCGTCGGCCCACGTTTGGTCATGCCTTTGCGTTTTCCGCTGCGGCCAATGCGCTGTCTGCCGCGATGGCGCTGGCGGCCATGTATCCCATCGAAAATTATTTGAACTTTGGGTCTGCTTTGGCCTGGGTGATTGGCTTTTTGCTGATGATCCCGTTGTCCGCGATGACCTTGGTCAAGGTCCATGAGGTTGCGGAAATCACCTTGGGGCGTCGTCCTCAGCGCTTGTGGCGACCGGTGTCAGATGCGCCGGATTTGAGCCGCTGGCCGATGGTTTCTATTCATATTCCGGCCTATCGCGAACCCCCGTCCATGCTGATTCAGACGTTGAACAGTGTTGCCGCTCTGGACTATCCGAACTTCGAGGTTCTGGTCATCGTCAACAACACGCCGGAAGAACATCTCTGGCGCCCGATCGAAGCCCATTGCGCGGCGCTTGGTCCACGGTTCAAATTCGTCAATTTGCCGAAAGTGTCGGGGTTTAAGGCCGGCGCGTTGAACATGGCCATGCCGAATGTTGCGCCGGAGGCTGAAATCATTGCGCTTTTGGATGCGGATTATGTGGTGCATCCGCGCTGGTTGCGGGATCTGGTGCCCGCCTTTGCCGACCCGATGGTTGCGTTGATGCAGGCACCGCAAGATCATCGCGATGGACATGAATCGTTGTTCAAGGAAGTGATGAACAGCGAATATGCCGGTTTCTTTGATATCGGTATGGTGCAGCGCAACGAAGATGACGCCATCATCACCCATGGCACCATGTTGATGATCCGTCGTTCGGCTTTCGATGAAGCGGGGGGCTGGGCCACCGACACCATTACCGAGGATACGGAACTGGGTTTGCGCCTGTTGGCGGCAGGATACCACGCTCAGTATACCAACCGGCGTTACGGTTGGGGGATGCTGCCAGACACCTATAAGGCTTTCAAAACCCAACGCCATCGTTGGGCGTATGGTGCGGTCCAGATCATCCGCAAACACTGGCGTTTGATGCTGCCGGGGCGGTCCAAGCTGACTGGCGCACAACGCTTTCAGTTCGTGACCGGGTGGTCGTACTGGTTGTCTGATGCTTTTGGTGTTGCTGCGGCAATCTTGAATCTGATTTGGGTGCCGGTGATTCTGTTCGTTGGCGTCTTGATTCCAATGCTGCCGTTTACATTGCCGATTCTAGCCGCCTTTTTCGTCAATTTGCTGCATTGCGTGGTGCTGTATGGTACCCGGGTCAAGGTTCCTTTGCCGCAGATTCTGGGCGCAGCGATTGCGGCGATGAGCCTGCAACTCACGGTGGCCAGTGCGATGGCATCGGGATTTTTAACGGATAGCTTGCCGTTTCTGCGAACCGATAAAGGGGGCGCAGGCAAGCGCAAGGCCGGCGAGAACCCAGCGAAGTGGGAACTGATTCTGGGGCTGTTGCTGGTGTTGGGATCCACGGTTTTGGTCGCGACCAATTATACCGGGATTACGGAGTTGAACATCTTTGCCGCGACTCTGGCCATTCAGGCTTTGCCGTTCTTGTCGGCGGCGGGTCTTGCCGCTTTGGAACGCCGGGCGGCGGCGCAGGCGCAAAAGGCGGCGGTCGTGACGCTTCCGGCGGCGGAATAAGCCCTTTGCGTCCTCCTACTATCTGCCCTGGAGGCACCCTACATGAGAATAACAAACCAAAAACAGGAGCCGTGATGACTCTTGCGACGGCGTGCAGCGAAATCAAAGACACTGTCACCGCGTTTGAGACGGCCTATGGCTGTCTTTGTGGTCGTATGGATGGCGATCCAGACCTCCTGTTTCTCTACTTCACCGAAGATCATGATCCTACGGCGCTGGCTGATGCCTTGGGCGCATTGCCGCCGTTCGTGCGCGTGCATGGTGGTACCAGTTGTCGTGGGCTGATGACCGAGGAGGCGCTGTTTCTGGATAATACGGCCATGGGCATGATGGGCATGCGTTTTCCCGGGGCGTGTTTTGGGACGGCACTTCAGGACAAAGGCGCAGATTCGCGGGCAGCGGCGCGTGACGCGGTGCAGGCTGCGTTGATGGATGCCGGACGTCCGGGCGAATTGCCGGATTTGGTTCTGCTTGCTATTGCTCCTAGTGGAGAAGAAGACGCGATTGCGGGTATTGCCGATGTTCTGGGCTCCCACGTTCCGGTGTTTGGCGGCAGTGTGGCCGATAATGCCAGCATCGGCCATTGGTGCGTTGTGACGCGGCATGCACAGGGGCGTGAGAGTCTGGTGGTGACCGTGGTTTTCAGTGATGTCCCGATGAGCCGGTCGCTTCGCGGCAGTTATGCGCCATCGCCGCTTTGTGGCACGGTTACGGCGATGGATGGGCCTCGGGTGATTTTGCGTATTGATGATGTGGCCGCAGATAAAGTGTATGCCGCTTGGTACAAGAAACATACGGGCCATGCCTTGCTGCTTGATGAGACATTGCTCTATCGCACGGCGCTTACACCTCTGGGACGCGAAGTCGGCGATGTTGGTGGAATTGGTGTGTACGCGTTGTCCCATATTTGGGCGATACGTGAAGACGGGGGTTTGGAAGTTCTGACGGATGTTTCCGTCGGGCAGAAATTGCGCTTCATGATCGGCAGTCGAGAAACCCTGATGGCTCGTGCCGGGCGAACCGTAGAGTCGGCGATGGTTATGCAGGGCTTAGATGCGAGCACGGTCTCTGGTGCGCTGTTTTCCTTCTGTGCGGGTCTGGTTCTGACGCTTGGCTCTGACATGCGTCAAGTGCAGGAAATATTACGGGAAACCATGTTGGGGCGGCCCTTTCTGGCCCCGTTTACCTTTGGGGAGCAAGGGAGTGTTCTGGAGAATCGCCCCATTCATGGAAACCTGATGATATCCGTGTTGATCCTTGGTACGTGAGGTCCTGCTGACGATGCACAAAACCATATCGTTTTCCGATGTCGAATTGCTGCGAGAAAGCCTGATCCAATTGGATCGTTCTCGCCAACACGAACGCAACATGCGTCTGGAAACGGAGGGGCTGCTGCGTGGTTTGCGGATTCTGACGGAGGTGCGGGATACGCAGGGGGTGTTTGATAGTTTAGCGGGTGCGCTGCGGCACATGGTGCCGTTCGAGGATGCCTTTCTGTTGTCGTTAGAAGGTCGAAGCGGGTATCGCGTGATTCGTTCGACGTCACGACACTATTTGGGGCTGAAGTGGTCGCCGCAGGGGATGTTGGAACGTGTTTTGAAGGGCGAGACGGTGGCGGTGTTTGATACGCGACAGGCCCCGGAATGGCGTGATCTGCCGCCTGCAACGCTGGAACATGTCAGATCGGCAGTCATGGTGTCCATCCGTTCTGAGGTCTTACGTGCGGCGATGGTGTTCGTGCATTCAGATACGGCTTTTTTCTCTCCGGCTCATGTCCACCTGTTGAAACGCTTCGGGCCGTTGATTGATCAGGCGCTGTCCAGCATTTCGGTGCGGGAGCGTTTGGAACGGGAATGTGCTCTGGCGCAGGCGGCAACCGAGGAAAAACATAAGGAAATCGAGGTACGCCGTAAGGCCGAGGCGGAGATCAAGCGGATTGGTGATTTGATGCGGAGCGCCATCAGTTATGCCCCGATTTATTTGTGGGAGGTTGATGAGGCGAATCGCTACACCTTTGCAGAAGGGACGCAAAAGGTTTTGGGCTATACGCCGGAAGAATTGCTGGGGCAGGATGGGGCGACGTACTTTGATGCCGCTGATGATCCCAATCGAGCCCACTGGTTGGGAACCGTGACGCGGCAGCAGCCCTTTGAAAACATTGTAATTCGACGCCGCCGTAAGGACGGCCGTTACATTTGGGTTTCACTCAGTGGAAGTCCGGTGTTGGATGCAGAGGGGCGGTTCTGTGGCTTCCGTGGTGCGACCATGGATGTGACAGAGTCTGTGGAAGCCAATTTGAAACTGGAAGACATGGCGCTACATGATGCGCTGACGGGGTTGGCCAATCGCCGCAAGTTTCTGGATCGCTTCGATGCCGCAGTGGCGCGTTTGGCGCGGTATGGTAAGCCAGTGTCTTTGCTGGCGTTGGATATTGATCATTTCAAGCGCATCAATGATGCTTATGGGCATCCTGCTGGCGACGATGTTCTGGTGGCGATTGCGCGGGTTTTGGAAGCCGGTGTGCGGCGCACGGATCTCGCAGCGCGTTTTGGGGGGGAGGAATTCATGGTTCTGCTCCCCGATTCCGATGCTGCGGGGGCTGCCGAGGTGGCCGAGAAATTACGCAGGACTTTGGCCGATGAGCCGATTTCTGTGGAATGCGGGGGCGTTAAGGAAACCGTGAAAGTGACGGTGAGCATCGGTGTCGCGACAATGTCAAAATACGGGCAAGCGTCTTTTGATGACTTATCGGAGCGTGCCGACCAAGCCCTTTATGCGGCGAAGTTGTCGGGGCGCAACCGCGTCTGCGTTGAAGGCCGGGG
>JAFGWD010000228.1 GCA_016937315.1 Rhodospirillaceae bacterium | reverse complement strand
CTATGCCGACCCACGGTTCAATCCCGACATTGACCGCCGCACCGGCTTTGTGACTCGCAACGTCCTGACCGCGCCGATCCGAACTCTGCGCGGTGAGGCCATCGGGGTGGCGCAGATTCTGAACAAAATTGATGGTGATTTTGTCGACGCCGACCTCAGCCTTGTCGCGGCAATGAATGCCCAAGCCGCCATTGTGCTGAAAAGCAGTCTGTTCGTGCAGACCTTGGAAACCAGCCGCGAAAAGGAAAATGCCTTTCTTGGCGTGGTGACCGAGGCCTCGACTGAAATCATGCTCGGTCCGCTGCTGCAAAAAATCATGGGTGCGGTGACGCGGATGCTGAACGCCGAACGCTCCACCCTGTTTCTGAACGACACCCGCAGCAACGAGCTTTACACCGAAATCGGTGAAGGCCTGGGCGCACAAAAAATCCGTATGCCGAATACGGCAGGTATCGCCGGAACGGTGTTTACATCGGGCCAATCGGTTAACATTCCCCACGCCTATGCCGATTTGCGGTTCAACCCTGCTTTCGACAAGAAAACCGGATTCTTCACCCGTGCGATCCTGTGCGTGCCCGTGACCAACAAAACCGGCACGGTGATTGGCGTCACCCAGGTTTTGAACAAGCATGGGGGTGCCTTCACCGCCGAAGATGAGGCGCGACTGAAAGCCTTCACCGCGCAGATTTCCATCGGCCTTGAAAACGCCAAGCTCTTCGATGACGTGCAAACCGTTAAAAACTATAATGAAAGCATGCTGGAAAGCATGTCCAACGGGGTTTTAACGGTTTCACCGGACGGAAACATCGTCACCGCCAATGCCGCCGCTGCACGGGTTTTGAAACGCCCGGCCAAGGAAATGACCGATCACCCGATCGCCAAAATTTTTTCCGAACCCAACGCCTGGGTTCTGGACCGGATTGCCCGCGTCGCGGAAACCGGCCAGCCCGAAAACACAATGGATGCGTCCTTGACGCTGGCGGGGGAAACCGTCTCGGTCAACATGACGGTTTCGCCCTTACGCGATGGCAAGGGCGAAGCCATGGGAACAATGCTGCTGATCGAAGACATCAGCTCTGAAAAACGCATGAAAAGCACCATGTCCCGTTATATGGACGCCGCCCTCGCCGACCGCTTGTTAGAAGCCGGAGAGGACATTCTCGGCGGCCAAGCCAAACCCGCCACCATCCTGTTTTCCGATATCCGCAGCTTCACAACCCTGTCGGAAGAACTGGGCGCACAGGGCATCGTGCAACTGTTAAACGCTTACTTCACCCGCATGGTGGACTGTATCCAAACCGAAGGCGGGATGTTGGATAAGTTCATCGGCGACGCCATCATGGCGGTGTTTGGAACCCCCTTTGGCCACTCCGACGATGAAGACCGCGCAGTCCGTGCCGCCATCGCCATGCTGCGCGAATTGGCGGACTTCAACACCCACCGCCAGAGCACGGGCCTGCGCCCTCTGGGCATCGGCATCGGACTGAACACCGACACCGTGATTTCCGGCAACATCGGCTCACCCAAACGCATGGACTACACGGTGATCGGCGACGGCGTGAACCTTGCCTCACGCCTAGAAAGCGCGACCAAGCAATATGGCGCACAGGCCCTGTTAAGCGAATTTACCGTCAAGGCCCTAAAATCCACCTATCGCATGCGTGAAATCGACAAGGTTGTGGTCAAGGGGAAGACCGAGGCCGTTGGAATCTTTGAGCTCTTGGAGTTTCACACCCCGGACAGCTTCCCCAACATGGCCGACACCTTGGGGCATTTCCGCGAAGGCTTGTCTCTGTACCGCGCCCGCGATTTTAGCACCGCCAAGGCCGCCTTCACCCGAGCCCTAACCGCCAACCCCGCCGATAAACCATCCCATCTCTATATCGAACGGTGCGACCACTTTTCTGCCGAACCTCCACCAGAAAACTGGTCCGGCGCGTGGAGCCTCTCCAGCAAATGATGACAAAATTCTACTTCCAATGGTTTCTTTCGTTGGCTTATATCTATCATGGAGGGTTTTCCACGCAATCTAAGGAAACAGACCATGGCTGAAGACTGCACGCTTCCAGGACTGGACGTCCTCGGTGTTGGTTATGACGCACGGGGACGCTATGCTGACCCCGAGGGAATCGAAACCCGTGTCATTGATCTCGGCGCTCTGAACCCCAAAACCACGAAATTTGGAACCTATCCAAAGACCGTACAATTCAACGAAGTCCAATGCGGCAAGGTTACAACCGTCTACGGGCAAAGCCTTGATGACTATGCCAAAACCTTAAAGGGACGCCTCAACATTGATGGCAAGTACGGTTTCTTCAAAGGCGAAATCGAAGCCTCATTCAGCCACCAAGAGAAACAGTCCCAATCCTTACAGTTCATGACGGTCAGCTGCATTCAACAAGGCTACAAAATTTCTCTGGCCGGAAGCGCCAGAGACTGGTGGGAGCACTTGGACTCCTCGTTTCTCCGCGACGTTATGGTGATGGAACCAAAGGTGCTCTTCGAAACTTACGGCACGCATGTGCTGACCCGCATTTTCATTGGCGGCAAGTCTCAGTGTTCCTTTTCCTCGCGAAAAAGCAGCAGTTTCGGCGAAACCGAATTTCGCGCGGCCATCACGGCAAAATACGAGGCCCTCAAGGCTGGCATCGCCGTCAGCGCCGATACAACCGCCAGTTGGACCAACAAAAACGCCTCAATCTCCAGCAACTGTGGCCTTCAACTGATCGGCGGTGATACAGGATGCGAGAGCATCGACACATGGCGAAAAACCGTTTCATCCAATCCGGTGTTGATTGATTTTGCTCACGACGGCCTGGTCCCGCTCTATGAATTCTGCCCCGACGCAGCCCGCAGAAAAGACCTGCACACCGCCTTTGATGAGATGTTTGCCATTTCATCGCAGGAAATCGTCCTGCGGACCTTCTCCCAGGACAGCACCGAAGTCACGGGACACCCCGAGGCCATCTGTAAGGTCGATAAAGGATACAAGATCATATCCGGCGGCGCGAAATGTTGGGCAACGTCCGGCCCTGGGCAACTGCTAATCGCCATGTTCCCCGGCACAGACCCCCTGAACCCCAAGACCTGGGTCGCACGATCCAAAGACCATTTGCAAGTCTCGGCCGGTAAAATTACGGCCTTTTGCACCGCCTTATACGACCCCAAAGATGAGTGGGAGGTCAAAGTTTGGCGAGCCAGTTCGCCCAGTGCACAGCATCCCTTTGCCTCTGTTCATGTCGAGGATGGATACATCATGGTCGGTGGCGGCGCATACTGTGAGACCACCGGAGCCGGGAATCTCCTTCAGGCCTCTTTCCCCTCCCGAAACGACACATGGTCCGCACGGGCAACGGACAAAGATGTCTTCTCGCTTGGTGTTCTCCACGTCTACGTCATTGGGTTGCGCCACAAAGAGAACCCCAACCTGGAGCTAACCAACCATATTTATACCGAGACCAGCACAGTCGAACAGGATTGGCCAACCCAGGAGATACACCCCAATGCCCCCGATTTCACGGTCATTGCGGGCGGAGCACAAATCGCGACGATGAATGCGGAAAACTTCCTGACCGGCAGCATGCGGGCATCAGACGGGAATGGCTGGGCGGTCTCCGGCTCCGATCATTTGCACCCCTCACCCGCGAAAATCACCGCCTATGCACTGGGCCTGAAGGGAATCCGCATACGCTACGCCAAAACCGATAAAGACGTCACCGGGTAAGCCCCATCGCCAGGACATACCCTGAACCCGCGAGGGGTTTAGGCCCCTCGCCCCCCACAAGACCTACGGCCCTGTCTGCCCAAACACAACACGTCCTTCGGAAGTGAACCCCACCACCAAGACCCTCTGCATGGTGCAAGATATGCTTACAATGCCGAGTAAATTCGGAGTTTTTATGGAGGGGATGGGCAGAGCCCGCATATTCCTTTGGTTTTATTTTTCCGATAAAACCGGATACTGTCACGCACCGACGGCGAAGGTGGGACACGGCGGGGCATGGACTTCATTTTCATACAAGCATTAAATGGATTGGCCGGAGCCAGTTCGCTGTTCCTGGTGGCGGCGGGCTTGTCGTTGATCTTCGGGGTCAGTCGGGTCGTGAACTTCGCCCATGGCACGGTGTTCATGATCGGGGCCTATGTCGCCTGGACTCTGATTGATCGTTTTGGACTGAATTTCTGGGTCGCCGCGCCCTTCGCCGCCGTTGTCACCGCCGGGTTAGGGGCAATCATCGAAGTCGGCGTGCTGCGGCGATTATACGGCGGGCATGAACTGCTGCCTCTATTGTCCACCTTTGGGCTGGTTTTGGTGGCACACGACATGGTGCCTCTGGTGTGGGGGGCACAAGACGTGATCGGCCCACGCGCCCCAGGACTGACCGGCGCGGTGGAGATTCTCGGTCGGCCCTTCCCAGCCTATGACCTGTTTCTGATCGCCCTTGGCCCGGTGGTCCTGGCTGTATTATGGGTTGTGCTAAACCGGACCCGTTTTGGACGGATCATCCGTGCCGCCACCGAAGACCGGGAAATGGCCGCCGCCTTAGGCATTCGCCAGGACCGTTTGTTCACGGCCGTGTTCATGTTGGGCTGCGCCTTGGCTGGCCTAGGCGGCGCACTGCAACTTCCCCGCGAGACTCTGCATCACAGCCTGGACACACAAGTCATTGTCTCGGCCTTTGTGGTCGTGGTGATCGGCGGTATGGGCAGCTTGGGTGGAGCCTTCATCGCCGCTGCTATCGTCGCCGAAGTCTCCGCCTTTGGCATCGTCATCTGGCCGCAAGGCACACTCGCCATGCTGTTTTTGATCATGGTCGCTGTCCTGGTGGCACGTCCTCGCGGTTTGCTGGGACGATCCACGCAACAAGACCCTCACCGGCCATTCCCCTTGCCGTCTCCACCCGCCACCGGATACTCGCGCCGTGCGGGACTGACT
>JAFGWD010000227.1 GCA_016937315.1 Rhodospirillaceae bacterium | reverse complement strand
GCGAAACCCGAAGAAACCCGCCGTCTGCGTGATGCCCGTATCGTCCAGACGCCCGAGGATCTGGGGGTTGATCGCAATCGGGCAAACCGCGATCTGCTGGCGGCCAAAAGCATGCAGGAACTCGTGACTTGGTCGGATGGGCTGTATACGCCGCCGGCTCGGTTCCGGAACTGGTAACGAGGAGGTGACAGCAATGGCTCTCAATACCATCGAATTTGAATGCAAGAGTGCCGCCCCTGCGGTGGCTATCGGTAAGCCGCTGCACTTTGGCGTCGTCGGCTCCGGCGATTTGGAAGTGCTGATGGAACCCAAGGCGCTGAAAGGTGCCGTCGCCATCAAGGTGGTGACTCCGGTTTCGGGTTTTGACGCTTTGTGGCAGCGCGTGCTCGCCACCTTCGTTGAAAACAGCAAGCTGGGCGATGTCAGCATCGAGATTAACGACAACAACGCGACACCGGCGGTGGTCATGCTGCGCTTGCGGCAAGCCCTGTCCGAAGCCGCCGCCTGAAGCGAAAGGAACCAAGGCATGTCGAATTGGAGCGCTCTCCAAAATCGGAGCTTTCTGGAATCCAATGCGCGTGATCGCGCACTTGGCCTCGTCGACGAAGGCAGCTTCACTGAATTCGTCGGTCCCTTTGATCGCCGTACCAGCCCGCATCTGGAGACTTTGGGCGAAGCGGTGGAGTTCGATGACGGTGTGGTTACCGGCATCGGCAAAATTGGGAAAACCCCGGTATTCGTGATCTCGCAGGAAGGCCGCTTCATTGGCGGCTCTGTGGGCGAGGTTGGCGGAGCCAAAATGGTGGGGACGATTAAGGCGGCGATTGCTTTTGCCAAACGGATCGCCAAGGACTTCCCCAACGCTGAGGAAGACGAAAAACCGATCATTGCCATCTCCTTCGAAACGGGCGGCGTGCGGTTGCACGAAGCCAACGCCGGACTTTTGGCGCACGCCGAGGTGATGGATCAGGTCCAGCGTGCGCGTGGGCATGTGCCGGTGGTTTCCCTGATCGGTTCGAAAGTCGGTTGTTTCGGTGGTATGGGCTTCGTCGCCGCAGCCACAGATGTGGTGGTGATGAGCGAGTTCGGACGCTTGGGTCTGACCGGACCGGAAGTGATCGAACAGGAAATGGGTAAGGAAGAGTTCGATTCCGCTGATCGAGGTCTTGTTTATCGCACCACCGGCGGTCGTCACAAATACATCATGGGCGATTGCAATTTCCTGGTGGACCCTGAAATTGCGGCGTTCCGTGCGCAACTGGCTGAACTGGCCAAACTGCCGCGTGCGAAGTTTGCTGAATTCCGTCGAATTGGGACGTCTGAGCTGGTGGAAAAGCAGCTGAAGGGTGTTGCCCTGGCCGCCAAAATGCAGCCCAAGGACGCCCGTGACGTTTGGGTCCATGTCGGCAATTCCGATCCCGTTGAACTGGGGTCCATGCCCCTTGCCGATTTCCGCAAGGTTGTGAAGCGTCTGGCTCTTTAGGCGGTCGCGACCAAGCACAAGGAAACAGGAGAGTCTGATGGAAAGTTTGTTAGGACAGGGGCGCGCGGCGATCGGTTTGATCTGCGACCCGGACACGTTTGAGGAAAACCAAGTGGGGGCGAAAACCTTCGATGACCCGGATTTTGGACCGGGTGCGATGGTTGGCACTGCGAAGTTGGATGGTCAGACGGTGACTGTCATTGGTAACGACGCGGAGGCCTTTAACGAGAAGTTCCCCGTGGTCTATGCCGGAATCATCGGCATGGAAGAAGCCTATAAAATGGCACAGGCGGTCTATGCCACCGTAGCCGCCGATGTGGCAAAGGCGAAGGCGGAAAAACGCGCCATCGTTCTGATTGTTGACACCCCCGGTAACGGGCCAGGCAAGACCGAGGAAATCTTTGGCATGAACAAGGCGACTGGAGCCTATCAGTTGGCTTTGGCCGAAGCCCGCATGGCGGGTCATCCGATCGTCGCCATGGTGATTGGGCGTGCGATTTCCGGGGCCTTCCTTTGCCATGGTCTGCAAGCCGATCACATTCTGTCTTTGGACAGTTCCTTCGGCACGATGATCCATGTGATGCCACTGACGTCGATCTCCCGCATCGTGAAAAAGGACATCGAAGTCTTGGAGAAACTGGCGGAAGGCAATCCGGTGTTCGCCGCTGGACCGCAGTTCTTCCACCGTCTGGGTGGCGTCGAGGAAATCGTCACCACCATCGAGGATATGCATGCGGTGGTGGCCAAGCACGTTGCTGAAGTCCGGGCTTGCAAGGTCAAGGATCAGGATGATGCGCTGGGTCCATGGGGCCGTGGCAGTTTGGGTGCGGAACGCGGCGGTCGCGTGGTGCGTCCCGAGGTTATTGCCCTTTTGGAAACTGAAATGGATGCCGTAGCCAAAACCTATCTGCCTGGCGCGGCCTAAGGGATAAGGAGACATCCAATGTCCGACGATCTGGATCGTTTCGAAGACCTGGCGGAAACCTTGTCGACGGCGCCGTCTCTGGCAGAAATGCCCCGACGGTCATTGGCCGACAAGGGGATCGCGGGGCCGACGGCGGCGCACGTTATCGAAGAAGTGCACACGCCGTTCAACCTCGCTTATCTCACATTCACCACCGGATCTTCGGCGTTCCAGAATATCGTCGGCGTGGTGCACAGCGAAATCGACGGTCGCTGTGAAGTCGCTCGGCGTCTGTTCCAGGCCTTGGGAATTGATGCCGGGCGGCGCATGCTTGTGACTTATGCGCCGCTTGTGAATGTTTTTTCGAAAGAGGCGCTGGTGCGTTGTGGCATCGACTGGTCCTTTTTAAGCCGGTCTAGCCGCGATGCCTTTCTGGCGAAATTCTGCCGTGAGAAACCCGATATTCTGTTGGGTGAGTCGTCGTTTATCCGCGCCAGTTTGGCGGCGGCCAAGCAGTTGGGCTTGGGCGACGATTTGCCAAAATCGTGCGTTATTTTGACGGCTGGGACGCCTTTGGACCTGGAACTGCTGCCTGAGGCCGAAGCCTTGGGGTACACGGTTCACGATCTTTACGGTTGTCAGGAGTTCGGTTGGTTGACCCTGGATGGTGTGCCGCTCCGTGACGATATCAGCCTTGTTGCGTCTCCGGCAGATGATGGATTCCGCGAACTGGTGGTTGGCGGACTGCCCATGGGCGACAGCTTTCCAGTTTCGGCTTCTGGGCATGTCTGCAATCCAGCAGGAAAGATCATCACCTACCGCCGTCATCGGACGCACCCCGAATATGAGGTGGTGGTCCTGGCAACCACTCTTGCCGCTGCGGAAAGCGTCAACAAAGTGGCGCGGACAATTTTACGAATCAAAGGGCGCGTCGTGAAGGTTTCCCCCGACCTGATCACTGGCGCGTTGGCCACCGAGTTGACACTGGTCCCGAGTCTCGTGACTGGGAGTCTGGATATGGCGGAAAACGGCCCGCACTTTGTTGGCCCGGTGGCCACAAAAATGTTTGACGATCTGCTCGCCGCACAGGTGGATTTGCAAACCACGGCGAAGACGGATCCGGTTTGGACGAAGCGGAGATAAGCGATGCATTTGACCCGCCACCTTCTGGCTGATTTGTCTGTTCCGGCTCTGGCACGTTTACCGGATGCGGTGGTGGCTGGGTTGTTGCCGCCGTTCCGGTCTTTGGACGTTTCTTCGCGGGTTTCCGCGTGTTTGAGCCAAAATGCCGTGCCGGGGATTGTCTGTCGTCCAACCCAGGTGGTGCGAGCCAACCAGGTGCAGTTGGGACTGTCCTTCCCGTTTCGGGAAAAGGGAACGCGGGTGCGTGCGGCCATTGTGGTGGATCGGTCTGACATTGTGTCTTTGACCGATCCCTACCGCGTTGCGGAACGATCTGATGATGTGTCTGGTGCTTTAGGGGGGGTGCTTCGTGCCGTGGTTGTGCGCGGTGCGGCGTATGGGGTCGAGGTTGGTGTGATTGGTTCGGTTGCCATGGAAATTGAAACCGGCTTGCCCTACGCGACTACGGCTTCGGACATTGATCTTGTGGTGCGTGGCGGAGACATCGGCAGTTATCGCCGTTTTGCCGAGGATCTGGCTGAAATTGCGCGGGTTTTGGAGGTTCGCGTCGATGTCGAGGTGGAACTGACCGATGGCAGCGGCGTTAAACTGACGGAATTGCTGTCCGCGTCGCGGACTCTTCTTGCGAAGGATTTGTCTGAGGTGCGGATGATTGGCCGGGAAGAGGCCCTGGCTGCGTTGTCATGACCCTGTTTGGGTTTTGCTTTTTACCCCGGTGCCGTCCGAGGCTTTTATGGCGGCACCTTGTTTAACAAGGAGAAGAAGGAATGGATATCAAGGCCAAAATGCCCAGCACGATTGACACACTTAAGGTCTCCGTGGGGCAAGCCGTTAAGAAGGGCGAGATTCTCTGCATTCTTGAAGCGATGAAGATGAAGAATCCCTTGCCCTCGCCGCAGGATGGCACCGTCGCGTCGATCGCGGTGGCCGTTGGCGATCGCGTGAAGCCGGGTGGCTTGATTATGGTGATCGAATAAGGCGTGTGGGCCGGGGCGGCGAATCGCGCCGTCCCGGCATCCTCCGCCTCACTTAAGGATTTTATGGAGTTCGAGAAATGGTCATCTACGGACTTTTGATTATGGGCTTGTGCGCGATCGTGGGGAACGTGCTCGGTTATATGTTGGGGGGCATGCTGGGGATTACCGCCAATGTTGGCGGCGTCGGCTTTGCCATGTTGTTTCTGGTGCTGTTGACCCGTGAACTTTCGAAACGGGGCTATATGTCGAAGCCGTCAGAAAGCGGCATCTTGTTTTGGAATGCCATGTACATCCCGGTGGTGATTGCGATGGCGGCCCGTCAGAACGTTGTTGCGGCTTTGACGGGGGGGTGGATCGCCTTCATTGGCGGACTTGCTGCGGTGTTTGCCGGTTTCTTGTTGATTCGTCCGTTGACGGCGTTAGCCGACACCACCGAATCGCCAGAAGAACCGTCCGCGTAACTCACGCCGAAAAGGGGTCAATATCATGGACTTTTTTACTTCTATCGTGATGAAGGTCGTTGCGAAAAACGGGTTGGTCACGGCGTTTGTGGTCATCGGCGTGATGACCTGGATGTCTTATTCCATTTCCAAGTATGCGACCAAGGGTCGTATCCACGGATCGGCCATTGCCATTGTTCTTGGCCTTATCTTGGCCTACATCGGTGGTGAGGTTACCGGAAAGAAGGCGGGTATTTCGGACATTACCTTCTTTTCCGGAATTGGGTTGATGGGCGGTGGCATGTTGCGGGATTTCTGCATCATTGCAACGGCCTATGGTATTAAACTGGAAGAATTGAAGAAAGCGGGTCTCGCTGGTGTTCTGGCGATTGTGGTCTCAACGTTCTTATCGTTTGTGATCGGTGCCGTGGTGGCCTGGGGTTTTGGTTATCGCGACGCAGTGTCGTTGACCACGATTGGTGGCGGCGTTGCTACCTTTATTGTTGGTCCGGTGACGGGCGCGGCCTTGGGGGCGAGCTCGGAAGTTATCGCTCTGTCGATTGCAGCCGGTGTTGTTAAGTCAATCGCGGTGATGATCCTCACGCCGTTGTTGGCCAAGCCGTTTGGTTTGACCTCTCCGGCCGCCGCCACGGTTTATGGCGGGTTGATGGGAACCACCAGTGGAACGGCTGCTGGTTTGGCCGCCACGGATCCAAAGTTGGTGCCTTACGGTGCGATGACCGCGACCTTCTACACCGGGTTTGGGTGTTTGGTGGGGCCATCGATTTGCTTCTTTGTTATCAAGGCGATCGTCGGCTGATGATCCCTTAACCAGATGTCTTTGCACGGATGGACACCTACCTCTGTCCCCCGTGCGAAGGCGGGCCGGTCACGTCGGAGAAAAGGTTGCGGGACATCTCTCCAGCCCCGTCTCGTTAAGCCTCCTCCCCCGCTTCGGCGTGGCCGGTTCATTCCTTTAATTAAGGAAAAATGATTTTTAGGACGTAGACTCATAAATCCTGCCGAATTGCGTTGAAAAACTTGCCCGTAGTCCCCGCTACGGTCTACGCTTTTCTCCTGTTCGGACGAACGAAATCGCTCCGGCGCAACCGGCGGGATTTATGAGT
>JAFGWD010000226.1 GCA_016937315.1 Rhodospirillaceae bacterium | reverse complement strand
CGCATCCGGCGCGAAGGACCGCACATCCCAATAGGTCAGAACCGTTAAACCGGCGTTCGCCAGCTTGGCGCTCACCTGTGTTCGGCTGATACTGGAATTGGTTTCCACCGCCAACAAAGACCGATCCTCGCCGGTTTCTTCCGGCATCACTGGAGCCACGGCAAAGGCCTCGATCTCACCCCCACGCCCCGCCCCCGGACCAGCAAACGGCAACCGCGCAATCACATACACGCGAGGATGGGCATCGCCAATCAAAGCCGGCCACCACGGCTCCGAAACACTTTGCCCAGGCAGAGGCAGCACCGCGACACCAGCCCCTCCCTCAACCACCGTTTTCAAGACCCGCCCCGCAACCTGATAGGATAAGGTCTCGGTATAAGATCCATAATGATCGCGGGCAATTTCCAGATATCCCGCACCACCCTCAGGCATAAACACCGCCATGGTGAACGGCCCTTGCACCCGCATCAGGGTCCCGATCATTTCACGCCACAACCGCACCACAACCTCGGCAGGGAAGGCCCCTTGGTGGCGCACCAAAAGACGGCGCAGAATCAACGCCTCGCGCCCCGGACGGGTCGCAACGAAATGATCTGTCGGCAGCGAAGGCGCACTGCGTTTCTGGGCACCGATACGAAGAACAACCTCCGTCCGCTCCATCAACAGATCATGGATAGCATCATCAATGCGATCCACATCACGACGTAGAGCCGCCAATTCTGAGGTTTCGTGACTCATCTGGCTTCCGATTTCCATTGCACGCACCCACCCGTCCGAGCAGCACTCCCTGCCGCCGGCATCACTGTAGACAACAAAACGCGTAACTTAGGCGTTGACAGGCAGGGTGTACCAACTTAGCTGTGTCCTTCATTTACGCAAGATTTTTCCAAGAGGCGGCCCCATATTCCAACAATGACCAACATCATCGCCACACCCCTTGATACGGATATGCACCAACGCCTCAACGCGGTGGAAGCTTCGGTTGTCTTGTATACGGACACGCCACTCAATCTGAACAGCGGAACGACTCTGGGGCCGGTGGACGTCGCCTATCATACTTATGGCCGCCTAAACGCGGAAAAATCCAACGTCGTCGTGGTCTGCCATGCCCTAACCGGCGACCAACATGTGGTCCTGCCGCATCCTTTGACGGGAAAACCCGGTTGGTGGAGCAGCCTGATCGGCCCCGGCAAGGTCATCGACACCGACCATTTTTTTGTAATCTGCTCCAACGTCTTGGGCGGATGCATGGGAACCACGGGGCCACGCAGCACCGACCCGGCAACGGGACACCCCTACATGCTGGACTTCCCGGTCATCACGGTAGCCGACACGGTTCGCGTCCAAGTGGCTCTGTTGGATCACTTGGGTATTGATCAAGCCTTTGCCGTGATTGGCGGCTCAATGGGCGGCATGCAGGTTCTGGAATGGGCCGCACACTATCCCGAGCGGGTATTCTGCGCCCTGCCCATCGCTACCTGCGCCCGCTATTCGGCACAAAACATTGCTTTTGACGAAGTCGGGCGCCAGGCGATCATGGCTGACCTCGACTGGTGTGGCGGACGCTATCTCCTGGAAGGTCGTATCCCGCATAAGGGACTCGCGGTGGCCCGCATGGCCGCGCACATCACCTATTTATCCGAGGCCGCACTGACCCGAAAGTTTGGGCGTAAGTTGCAAGGCAAGGACAAAGTCAGCTTTGGTTTCGAGGCCGACTTCGAGGTGGAAAGCTATCTCCGCCACCAAGGCTCCACCTTCGTCGAACGCTTTGACGCCAATTCCTACCTCTACATCACTCGCGCCATGGACTATTTCGACATGCCGAGTGAGTATGATGGACATCTGGCGCACGCCTTCCGCAACACGCCAGTGCACTTCTGCGTGATTTCATTCTCCAGTGACTGGCTGTTTCCGACCCGTGACAGCCAAGCTATCGTCCGTGCCTTAAACGCTGCCGCTGCTTCCGTCAGTTTTGTCGAAGTCCAGTCCGACAAGGGCCATGACGCATTTCTGCTGGATGAGCCGGAATTTCACGATACCGTCCGGGGTTTCCTGTCCGGCATGTCCGAACGGCGCGGACTATCCTTTGTGAGAGAGGCTCCCTAATGGCTGCCACCGCCAATCACAGCGCCACGGGCATCCGCATTGACTTGAAAATCATCGCGGAAATGATCAACGACGGCAGTCGCGTGCTGGATGTCGGCTGCGGCGAAGGCGAGTTGTTAGCATACTTGCAACAACACCGCGATATCGACGGGCGCGGGATGGAGTTGTCCATGTCGGGTGTGCAGCGAGCGGTGGCAAAGGGTCTCGCCGTGGTGCAGGGCGATGCCGATACCGACCTCATTGATTATCCCGACAACGCCTTTGACTATGTGATTTTAAGCAAGACGCTCCAAGCCACCCGCAACCCACGCACAGTGGTCGAACACATGCTACGTATTGGACGGCATGCCATTGTCTCGTTCCCCAACTTCGCACACTGGCGCACGCGTCTGGACTTGGTGCTGCACGGACGCATGCCTGTGAACGAACTGCTACCTTATTCGTGGTATGAGACTCCCAACATTCACTTCTGCACGATCCGTGACTTCACCGATCTTTGTCGCCTGTTAAACGTCCGCATCAAGGACAGCCTGTCCCTCGACACGGCGGGCGAAGTGCAGCGCTTCACCGCCGACAGCCTTTGGGCCAACCTGTTTGGCGTTGACGCGGTGTTTCTTCTGGAAAAATAGGCGGCACACACCGGGAGTGCGCCCCACTTTGCCGTGACGAGCCCCCCACCACTTCGGCAAAAGAAACCGCAGGCTGGACCTTGCCGACCGGCGTCACGCCATAGATTTCCTTGATCGCAGTCGCCATAACCACCGCCGCAACCCCCGTCAGCCACCGCCCCGCCAACGTATCCACCAAATGAGCAAACGCCACCGACGCACGGGTCTGACCCGGCGGGACAACAAACCCGCTCCCACTCCAAACCGGCGTGAACAAAGCCTCCCGCAGCAGAGTGTTCAACTGCCCCCGACTGAAGGGGCGTCCGTGACCAAACGGTG
>JAFGWD010000225.1 GCA_016937315.1 Rhodospirillaceae bacterium | reverse complement strand
ATGCGTCCGGCCAAGGATGTCAGGACATCCAGGTGGGGAGCGTTGGTTGTCAGGCATGTGGCGATGGTGGTGGCATCGGCGGTGCCGCCTAAAATCAAGATCAATGGCGCCTTACAGTCCGGCATGGCCCATCACCTCGCCTTCGCGGTTGATAATCAGAACATCGACGGCGGTTTCTGGCCGCACAATTTTGCGGGCAACGGTCAAGCACCGTGCTGCGATCCGATCGGCCAGAGGGATTCCGTTGGCTTCGGCGATTTCCAAAACCTGCATCGCCGAATTGGCGGTGCGTGTGGCCTCGACCAAGGCGGGGGGAGCGTCCAGACATGCCATGTGTTCGGCTAAGGCCCTAAAATCGACGCGTGAGGCGCTGGAATGGACATTCATATGGCCTTCCGCCAGTTTTGCAAATTTTGCAAAGCCGCCGGATAGGGTAAGGCGTGGCAATGGATGGGCACGCAGATATTTCAGTAGCCCGCCGACAAAATCACCCATGTCGATTAAGGCCAGATCGGGCAGATTATAAAAGGCCTGTACGGCGCGTTCCGAAGCATAGCCGGTGGACCCTGCAACATGGGTGATGCCGTTGACGTGCGCGACGTGGACCGCCCGTTGGATGGTTTGAATATAGGCTTCGCATGAATAGGGAACGACGACTCCCGTGGTTCCCAGGACCGACAATCCACCAATGATGCCAAGTCGAGAATTAAGGGTTTGCTCAGCCAGTTTTTCGCCGTTTGGAATGGCAATTGTCACCACCACATCGCGAGGGCCATTGGTTTCATCGAAGGCGCGGAGAAGATTGGCGGTGATGATCTGGCGCGGGCCGGGATTGATGGCGGCCTCGCCGACAGGTACGGGAATGCCAGCCTTAGTTACCGTGCCGATTCCCTCTCCGCCGCGAAAAACGATGCCGGAACCGGGTTCACCCCAGGAAAGGGTGACCAGAATCTCTGCGCCATGGGTGACGTCTGGGTCGTCACCGGCGTCTTTGATAACGCCAGCGGTTGCCGATTGTTCGGCAATTTGGCGGGTTGCTAAGGCAAATTGTGGTCGCTCGCCGCGCGGCAGCACGATTTCGACGGAGTCGGAAAAACCCATGCCGACTAAGGCGCGATAGGCCGCCGTTGCCGCCGCCGCCGCGCACGCGCCGGTGGTCCATCCGCTTTTTAAGGGGGTGGAGGAGGTCTGACGATCCGACATTACCGATCCTTTCTGGGGCAAGGGGTATGAAAAGTGTCATATAGGGTGAAACGTGGCTTGTCATCGTCGTCGCACGCGGGCATATATCCCCAGCCATGATAAAACGCTACAGCACATATACAGTGGAATTGGAACCCGGATGGGTTTGGTTGGTCGGAGCCGGACCGGGCGATCCTGGTTTGTTGACTCTGCATGCCGCCAGTTCCCTGGAACAGGCTGATGTCGTCGTTCACGACGCGTTGGTCGATCCGCGCATTCTGGGTCTGGTTGGGCCGGGAGTGGAATTGATCAATGTCGGTAAACGCGGCTGGAAATGCAGTCCGAAGCAAAGCGACATTTGTGATCTTCTGGTTGATCTTGCACAGCAGGACAAACGGGTGGTGCGTTTGAAGGGGGGCGACCCGTTCGTGTTCGGGCGTGGTGGCGAAGAAACTCAGGCTTTGGTGAAGGCCAGCATTCCCTTCCGCATTGTTCCTGGTATTACGGCGGGTATTGGTGGTTTGGCATATGCCGGAATTCCTCTGACCACGCGGGAAACCAACGACGCGGTGGCCTTTGTCACCGGCCATGACGAAAGCGGTGGGGTGTCGCGGCGCGTGCGCTGGGAAGATTTGGCCCGGACCGTGCCGGTGATCGTCATTTATATGCCGATGAAATCCTTGCAGCATATTGCGGAACGAATGATTGCCGGGGGACGTGATCCGGGTGAGCATTGCGCCATTGTGTCTCATGCCAGCACACCACAACAGCGGGTTTTGGTTTCTACACTGGAACGATGTGCCGCCGATGCGGCGGACAGCGATTTGCCCAACCCGGCCTTGTTTGTGGTTGGTCCGGTGGTGGATTATCGCGCCTGGGTCAACTGGTTCCCGGACAACCGGTCGCCTCGTTTGTCGCCGCACTCGCCGGCTAAACCGGAATAACCACGGTTTCACGCGCAGTCAGCCTCGTCGGTCGTTGCCATGGATGCTGGGGGACCACCGACAGGATGCAGTCGTGTGATCAGACCGGCGGCCAATTCCGGTGGGCGTTCCGCATAGGGCACCATGCCGTCGGCGGAGGCATGATACTTTTCGGCAAATTCCAGTAGGCTGGGAATGGAAAAACGCGGATTCAATCCGCCGAACACCCATGCGATTTTGCCTGGTGCTTGAAACGCCACCACGCAGGCGGCTGAACAGGCACCCATGCAGCGTGTTGTCTCTATGGTGAAATGGTCTTTCGACGGCCACTTCTCACTTTTTTTCATCAGGTTTTGGTAAAGTTGCGTGCCACCACGTAGGCCGTCTTTTTCCTCGGCGGTTTTGGTGAAATTGCAACGGATGCAGACTTGAATCGTATGTGTCATCTTTACGGATCTCCCTTGGTCCCGGCTGTGTGTCGAAACCAAGCACAAGATGGGCCATGGATGCGCTGTGATCAACCGTTGGCACGCAAACAGGAGCCTGTTATTCATAACGAATCCGAAACATCTTATCGCTAAGACGCCACCATGCCCGATCCTTTTCTCATTCGTCCGTCGTCTCTTGCACGTCTACCTGTGTGGCGATGGCTGCTGTTTGTGGGTGGCTTTGCCGTCCTGCGGTCATTGGACGATGTGTTGTCTGGCGCGGATGGCGTGCCGGTGCTGCCGGCTATCGGTGTTTGGTGCATGCTGTTGGGCTGGTTGTGGGGACGGTTTTGGTTGTGGGCCGCCGTTATCACCAGTGCCGTAGCGACGGGGCTTGGTTTTGGGCCGCCGCTTTTGGTGGCTTGGCCCGCCTTATGTGCTTTTGTCGTGGCTGGGTATGTTCTGCGTCATGTTGCACCATCTTTACGCTGGAACGGTGACAGCGCATGGCGTGCCGTCGCTGCGGCCAGTGCTGCGGCTCTTGTTGGTGAAATGCCGCACACGGTTATGACACTGGCCAAGTCCGGTGTTGCAGAACAGGGGGTGGCGTGGGCGAGCGCCGGGTT
>JAFGWD010000224.1 GCA_016937315.1 Rhodospirillaceae bacterium | reverse complement strand
AATTGGGGACGCGCCCGCTGTTGACCAAGGACAGCCCGATCCCGGAGGCTTGGAAACAGCGTCTTGTCGATTTAGAGCCTGGTGATGTGCTGTTGCACCGCTTCAGCCCGACCGGGTTCTATTCTTCGGCTGTGCGGAATGCTTTCCTGAACGATCTGGTGGCCCGCTCGGAGCGGCAAGTCCCCTTCCGTGCCGAGGCGGATGCTGACTTTACGGCGGAAATTGCCTTTGGTCGTCGTGGTCGTGTGGTGTTCTTAAAGCCGGAAGATAAGCCGAAGGCTGAGGCGTGGATGGCCGAAGGCAACACCGAAGCGTTGAAAACGCCAGACGAAACCTTGGTTTTTGTAACCCAGGCAACGGCGCGGCACATCTTGAAGGACCAGACCGATTGCATGGGCTGCTTGTCGGCGTGCAATTTCTCAAATTGGTCGCAAGGTGGGGATGGGACCACAGGTCGGCGTGCGGATCCGAGGTCTTTTTGCATCCAGAAGACTCTTCAAAACATTGCCCATAAGAGTGATGTTGATCATGAACTGATGTTCGCTGGGCATAATGTTCATCGTTTCAAAACCGACCCATTTTATCGGGATGGTTTTGTCCCGACGGTGAAAGAGCTTGTGGACCACCTTATTAAGGGCGGTTGATTCCATGTAAGTAGATATCCATGCTTATGCATGAATAATTTTCATTGAGAAGCCGACGAAACAGTATGTTTCGTCGGCTTCTTCGTTGCATTTGTAGGCGTGATTTGAAATACATATAGAGGGAAAAACAATATTCGGGCGAAACGTCCAACGGGGGGCGCTGGTTTGTCACCAGCGGGAAGAAATGCTCAATCGCACGCGACCATTTTCTCATGTTTTAGAACAGCTTCGATCGGTCAATTTGAGGCCGACACGGCAGCGTCTTGCTCTTGCAAAACTTTTATTTGAAAAACCAGACCGTCACATCACGGCGGAATCTTTGCATAAAGAGGCGGCGGCGGAGGGCACCAGGGTTTCCCTGGCGACGGTTTACAACACGCTCCACCAATTCACTGAAGCGGGCTTGCTGCGTGAAATCGTAGTCGATACGGGGTGTTCGTATTTCGACACCAATACGACCGATCATCACCACTATTACCATGAAGATACGGGCCGATTGGAAGACGTGCCGATGCACCACTTGCATGTGGTGGGGACGCCCGTCGTTCCTGAAGGCGTTTCCGTTAAGCGGATTGATGTGGTGGTACGTCTGGAAACGGCCTGAGGGTTACTTGACGGTTTCACCGCGATAAACGCCCCAGAATGCGGCTCGGGGGAGCCATCCATTGTGCCCTCCAGCCTCGATGCGGCAGAATGCGGAAGCTTCTGGACAGGCAAGTAAGCGCCCGATGACGCCGCCTTCCAGATTTGCAATTGCTGGGCTGTTGGGAGCGGCGGCAGCCCGTAAGGGGGTTATAGGCCCAATCATCCGGATCATACGGGTTCCTGATAGCATGCTGCGGTGGATCCATCCTTCTGTTCCTTCCCAGTCGCGAACTTTGCGCCAGTGGTCGAATTCCTGGATGATTTCCACGGGTAAGTCACGCTGTAGGTAGACCCATTCAATGGGGTACCGGACTCCTGGCCCGGAACGTAGGTTGACTTGTGTTGCACGTAGGGATGCAAAACGCGGCAGTCGCAGGCCGCTTTCCGTAGAGGGATCGGAAGCCGACGCACTGTCCACGCCGACAGCCGTCAAGACCAAGAAAAGGCCAACACGGATTAAAAGGGCGCGAAACGCAGGCAGTGGAAACGGCATAAGAAAAAAGGCCTTATTGGGGGGTACAGGATGGCCACCATAGAGCAAATCGCGAGAACACGAAACAGGCCCTTCGTTATCGAAAATGGGGCTTTCTTTTGAGGAAAAGTCGAACAGTCCGTTTCCATTGCTGTTGCTGGACAAGAGGCTCCGAGATTGCTAAGTCTCGGCCACGCCTGCGGGAGGAGCAAACATGAAAAAGCCGATTGTCGTCGTGACCCGTCGTTTGCCTGAGGCCGTGGAAACCCGCATGACAGAGTTGTTCGACGTGCGGCTATCCCTGGATGATCATCGCATGACCTCAGCGGAACTGGTCGCCGCAGTGGAGCAGGCCGATGTTCTGGTGCCAACTGTCACCGATAACGTTGATTCGGTTCTGATCGCAGCGGCGGGGCCGAATCTGAAACTGATTGCGAACTTCGGTGCTGGGACTGATCACATTGATGTGATGGCGGCGCAGCATCACGGGATTACGGTTACCAATACGCCCAATGTTCTGACCGAAGATACGGCCGAGATGACCTTGGCATTGATCCTTGCCATACCGCGTCGTCTGGTCGAGGGCGAGCGTTTGATCCGTGCGGGAAAGTGGGACGGATGGGGGCCGACGGCGATGCTGGGCTCGCGGGTTTCCGGTAAACGTCTGGGGATTGTCGGCATGGGCCGCATTGGTCAAGCTGTGGCTGAGCGTGCACGGGGTTTTGGGATGTCGATTCATTACCATAACCGTCGTCGCCTGCATCCTTCCGTCGAGGATGCTTTAGAGGCCACGTATTGGGATGATTTGGACCAAATGTTGCCGCGCATGGATGTGATTTCTTTGCACTGTCCCCATACGCCCGCCACGCATCATCTGTTGTCGGCGGAGCGCCTGAAGCGGATTCGCCCAACGTCTTATATCGTCAACACCGCACGCGGTGAGGTGATTGACGAGGATGCCTTGGCGGATTTGTTGTCCACCCACAAGATTGCGGGTGCGGCACTGGATGTTTTTCAGAATGAGCCGGCGGTTAATCCGAAATTTCTGGCATTGGACAATGTGATATTGGCGCCGCATCTGGGGTCAGCGACCGTTGAGGCGCGGACCGAAATGGGGCAAAAGGTTCTGATTAATATCAAGACGTTTGTTGATGGGCATCGTCCCCCCGACCGTGTTTTGCCGATTTGAACCGTACATGGTGGGACTGACGCCCTTTTGCCTTCCCATCCCGTGGCGTGATCCCTTTGTGGTCTTTGCGCCGCATGCCCACCGCCCTGGTGCGGCGTTTTTGTATGGAGGGGAGGCTGCGATTCTGGGCCTCCATCCCACAGCACGGATCAGCGGTGGTTTTGCCGAGATGGCGGAGGCCCTGGCGACACGGCCTTATGCAGAGTCTCCAAGCTTTGGCCCTTTTGGTGGCGGAGCAATCGGCTATTTTGGGTATGAACTGGGAGGGGAGGTGGAGCATCTGCCCCCGCCAGCCATAAGTGGCCCCAGTCTGCCCAATCTGGCCGTTGCGCTTTTTGATGCGGTCGTGGTTTTTGATTTGTGCTGTCACCGTGCTGCTGTCGTGGCTTCTGGGCATCCAGAGGTTACGCTATCCGCGTGGAACCGTTTGGCCCAGGATCGTGCGGCGGCTCTGGTTGTTGCATTGGGTTCTGCTCCGGCCGCGATTCCCCAGGAAACTTGGGCGGAGAGTGAATGGACGGCAGACTGGTCTCCGTCTGAATATGAGCACCGTATTCGGCAGACGCTTGATAAGATTCATGCGGGCGATATTTTCCAGGCCAATATCGCGCAACGCTTTACCGCCCCGCGTCCGTCCGGGATGAGTGCTTATGGTCTGTTCCGTCGTCTTTGCCGCGACAATCCCGCCCCCTT
>JAFGWD010000223.1 GCA_016937315.1 Rhodospirillaceae bacterium | reverse complement strand
GCGATAGTTCATGGAATGGTGAAAGGCGGAGCGTGCCATCACCAAGCCGTCCAACAAGGCCACCGTTAGGCAGGCTTCTTGCCCATCCAGCAGGGCATTGAAGAGGGCGTTGTGCCGTGATCCATGCACAAACACCTCATTGTCGGAGCGCCAGTAATAAATCGGTTGGGCGCGGACCGTCCCTTCGACCAAGGCGCTGATGGTCGCCACATAGGCGTCATCCAGGATTGCATTGATGATATCTCGATCATAGGAGGCGCGTCGGCTCAGCCTTTGCACGGTGTTGCGCGGGGTGTGCAGGATTGGCGGGGTCTTAGGTGTCGCTTCGCTGCTCATGACGGGCCTCCTATGATCGAGGTGAGTTTACGTCCTAGGACACGCTACCGTAACCGAAGGTTTCGGTGACGTAATCAATGTCTTTGTCGCCGCGTCCCGACAGATTGACCAAAATCGTCTTCCCCGGCAAGGACGGTGCGATCCGCATCGCATAGGCGACGGCGTGTGCGCTTTCCAGCGCGGGGATGATGCCTTCCAAACGTGACAATTCGTAGAAAGCATTTAAGGCTTCTGTGTCGCCGACGGAATCATAAGTCGCGCGATTGAGGGATTTTAACAGGCAGTGTTCCGGTCCGACGCCAGGGTAATCCAAGCCGCTTGCCAGCGAGTGGACGGCGGCGGGTTCGCCGTTCTCGTCCTGAAGCAGCAAGCACTTGAAGCCATGAATCATGCCGTCCGTGCCAAAACGCATGGTCGCGGCGTGTTCGCCCAACTTGGTTCCTGTGCCTTGGGGCTCGATGCCGTGTAATTCGACGTCGGCGTCATCAATAAAGCCCATGAAAATGCCAATGGCATTGGAGCCGCCGCCGACGCAGGCGGTGACGATATCGGGCAATTGATCGACCAGTTCCAGGAACTGGCTGCGGGATTCTTCGCCGACGATTTTTTGGAAATCGCGGACCATTTTCGGGAAGGGGTGCGGCCCGACCACCGAACCAATGGCATAAATTGCGTGATCGGCTTGTTTCAGATAGGAAATGAACGCCGAGTCCACCGCTTCCTTTAGGGTTTTGGCGCCAAAGGTCACGGGGACGACCTCGGCTCCCAACAGGCGCATGCGGATGACGTTCGGGTGCTCTTTGGCGATATCGACCTCGCCCATATGAATTTCGCAATCCATGCCGAAGTACGCGGCGGCCGTGGCTAATGCGACGCCATGTTGTCCGGCCCCGGTTTCTGCGATCAGCTTGGTCTTTCCCATGTGCTTGGCCAGCAGCGCCTCGGCCATGCAATGGTTGAGTTTGTGTGCACCGCTGTGGTTCAGGTCTTCGCGTTTCAGGTAGATCCGGGCACCACCACAGGCATCGGACAGGCGGCGAGCATAAGAAATCGGGGTTGGTCGACCTTGGAAGTGTTTGCGGATGTAACGCAGCTCATTCTGGAATTCGGCGGAAATCGACAGACGGTTATACGCCGTTGCGATTTCCTTAAAGTGCGGTTCCAATTCTGGCGGGATGAAGGCTCCGCCGTAGGTTCCGAAAAAGCCCTGAGCATCGGGGTACAGTTTTTGGTGGCGCGACATTGCAAACGTCCTGGTTTCTTAGAGAGAAAGATATCAGGAACGGTTCTGGCGCAGATTTGTCAAAATCTCAAGACACGGTTTCAGTCAGCGTCCAAACGATAGGTCAGCGCCTTCAAATAATCGTTCTGTGGCAGCTTGGCGTGAACGGGGTGGTCGCGGTCAGCACGGGCGGTGCGTAGCAAGGTGAAGCTGCGTCCTGCCTCGGTTAACCCGGCCTCTACGGCCGTACGGAAGGCGGGGAGATGGGCGTGGTGTGAGCATGATGCCATGAAGAATACGCCATGGGGCTTGGTCTTGACGCAAGACAGACGCGCCAGTTTGCGGTATCCAGCCAGACCGGCGGGAATTTTGCGGCGGTCCTTGATGAAGGCCGGCGGATCGACGACCACGATATCATAGCGTTCGCCGTCGTCTTTTGTGGGGTCCAGAAAGGCAAAAACATCGGACTCGGTCCACTGGCAGAGGTCCGCCACGTGGTTTTCTGTTGCGGCTTGTCGTGACAAGTTAAGGGCGAGGGCGGAAACGTCCACCATGCGTACGCTTGCTGCCCCGGCAACAGCCGCAGGCAGGCCAAAGCCGCCAGAATGCGAATAGAGGTCCAGAACCGAAAGTCCCGGTGCCAGATCCGCAATATGGCGGCGGTTGGCACGTTGGTCGAAAAACCAGCCGGTTTTTTGCCCATCCACCAGATCGGCGCGGAAGGTGACTGGACCTTCCACCACGGCGACGGGGCCAGTGAGCGGTTCCCCCTGGATTTCCGGTGTGGTGGGCAGGCCTTCTTGCTTGCGGGCGGGGAGGTCGTTGCGAAAGACCACTGTGTGGGGGTGCGCCAGATCGTATAAGGCCGGCAGCCACAGGGGTTTTAAGTGTTCCATCCCGGCGGTGGTGACCTGAATGCTCAGCACATCGCCATAACGATCAACGATCAACCCCGGAAGATGGTCGCCTTCCGCATGGACCCAGCGGTAATGCGGGACGGGGAACAGAACTTCCCGCTTTCTTAAGGCGTGGGCCAAACGAGAGGCGAACAGACCTGCGTTGACGTCAGCGCGGGCGCCAAGAGCCAAAATGCGGCCACACAGTTCTGTCTGGGGATTGAATGTGCCGATCCCCAAGGGGCGCATACGGGCATCGCAGAACCGGGCCAGTGTGCCGGGCGTGCAGAGGTCTAAGGCTGATGACCAAACAACATTGCCTTTGAATATCCAGGGATGTCCGTCGGTCAGGCGACGGACCGCAGCCTTGTTGATGATGACGGGGAGACTGTCGGATGTGTGCATCAGCGGGTCATACAGAGAAATGGAAGGTGGGGCAAGTCTTGGTGCATCATTGTAATCCAGGACACAGTTCCAATCGTTCTGTTTCAGGTATGGTGGGTAAATGGATATGATGTAAAATCTTTGGTGTGCCAAAGTGCGTTCTCGGTAAAGGGCAGAACCTTATGCGATTGACATTTATCGGTTCAGGATCAGCGTTTGTAACAACGCCGGGTAATTTTCACAGCAACATGTTGTTTGAAACACCTGATCCGGAAACCGGGGTGACGCGGCGACTGTTGTTCGATTGCGGTTCTGATGTGCGCTGGGGATTGAGTGCCATGGGGCTGGATTACGCGCAGATTGATGCGGTTTTCATCAGTCACCTGCACAATGACCATATTGGTGGGTTGGAATGGCTGGGGTTTAAGCGATATTTCTTGGATAACGGGGCGAGAATTCCGATGTTCTTGCCAGAGCCGTTGCGTCAGCCCCTGTGGGACAATTGTCTGAGAGGTGGGATGGAGTTTCTGGAGTTTGGTCCCGGAGACTTAAGCAACTTTTTCGATGTGACTGAAGTTGCCACCGATGACGCGTTTACCTGGATGGGGGCTCGGTTCCAAATAGTCCCGTTGGTGCATTTGCGCGGTGGTGGGTATTTGATGTGGTCCTATGGTGTGTTCTTGGAGGCCGAGGGTGGTGGTGTGCTGCTGACTTCGGACTGTCGCTTTGAACAGGATCGCTTGGATCCTTGGTACAATCGCTCGGCGCTGATTTTTCAGGATTGCGAAATTTTGCCGCATCCGACGGGTGCCCATGTCCATTACCGTGAGCTTTTGACACTGGATGCGTCCGTGCGGTCGCGAATGTGGCTGTATCATATCAACAACGGGGATCGGCCGGATGCGGTTGCTGATGGTTTCTTAGGGTACGTGGTGCCGGGGCAGAGCTTTGACCTTGGTCACGTACGTTGACTCTTAAGGTCTTGGGCCAAAAACTGTGGCGCCGCCATTGAGGTCACGGGTGTCCATGAAACCCAAAGGCTCCCAGTCGCCTCCATGGGCGCGGGAGAAATCCTCGGAAACCACCAAGGGGCGGTTCAGAATTTTGCATTGGTCTTGCAGTCGTGCGGCGCGGTTGGCGGCTTCTCCGATCACCGTGAATTCCAAGCGGCGCGGCACGCCGATATTGCCATATGTGACCTCGCCCAGGTGCAATCCGATGCCAAAGTCGATAGGGGCGAGGTTTTGGCTCTGCCTTTCGGCGTTCAAGGCCTTTAGGCGCAGACGGGATTCCTGTGCCGCAGCCATGGCGCGACGGCAGGCATCTTGAGTTTCGGGGCCGAGGGTTTTCGCTGGAAAAATCGCGAGGGCGGCATCGCCGATGTATCGCAGAACTTCACCGCCATGGTCCAATATCGGTTCAGCCACACAGTCGAAATAGCGGTTCAGAAGCGTCAGATATTCGGACCGTGGTAAAGTAGCTGACAGTCGTGTTGAGTTACGCAGGTCAGAAAACCAAATCACCGCGCGAATATCCAGCCCGTCGCCGCGTTGGATCTGGCCCTTCATCACCCGTTGTCCTGGGGTCTGTCCGAGATAGGTCTGTAACAGGGTGTTGGTCATTTCTTCGAAAATAAAGACCTCGGCAACATGGGCGAGGGCGGGCATGAAGTCATCGATCATCGCCAACTGCCGCGCATTAAAGCCCTCTGGCGCATCGGTCGCGATGCTGAAGGCGCCGTCTGGCGTGGGCAGGCGCAAGAACGACATACGGAACGTTGCGAAATCGGTCATTCCGCATTCCATGGGGTCCGACGCGCAGGGGTGATTTTTCTGGCCAGGGTGACAGCGTACCGCGTGTGCGCCTTCGTGGAAGATTGTGTGCAGTGGAGTGTGTCGAAACCGGGCGTCATCGGCTCGGTAGTGATGCGGGATCTCAAATTCTTCCACATGGTCGCCATCATGGCTCCACGTCATGGAGTAGGCCTTGAATTCCGGGTGCAGGACGGGTGTTGCGATACGCAGCCGCCGTGCCGGAATGCCGTGTTCGTTCAGAATGCTTCCCAGTCTGCGGATGCCGGCGTGCTCGTCCGATTTTGGGATGATCCAGGCTTCGGTACTCAGCCAGTCTCGGATGGGGTTGTTTTTGAGCACGAGGGGCATCCTCACGGAATAAAGGGGTGCATCTGATGTACCAGAAATCGCAGCTATGTGATCATAGCGATTCGCGACGTGCCGTCCAATCCTTGCGTGCGGTGGGTGCGTGTTGTGGTTTTTGTTTCTGTTCCGATATGAAAATCTTCTTTTGTAGTTGATGCCCCTGAGGTTTTTTCCGGTTGACGTGCGCTGCTTTGCACGAATTGATAATCGAAAACAAAGCCATTTCCTGGGGGAGGAGACAGAATGGACGCGATGTCTGAACTCATCGCAGCGGCTTGTGCCGTGCGCGAGCGTGCCTATGCTCCGTATTCGCGGTTTCCGGTTGGGGCTGCGGTGCGTGCCGAAGATGGCAGTGTGTTTGTCGGATGTAACGTTGAAAATGCGGCATCGCCGGAGGGTTTGTGTGCCGAGGCGGCTGCGATTGCTGCGATGGTGGCGACAGGCCGACAAAAGCTGATTGCCGTCGCTGTGGTGGGGGGTGATGCGACGCGGCCATGCCTGCCGTGTGGTGGGTGTCGTCAGAAGATGCAGGAATTCGCGGCTCCGGGTACGGTGGTTGTGGTGGCCGATGGGAATGGGCGTATTTTGTATGAGGGGCTGCTGTCGCGGCTTCTTCCCATGCCATTTGGACCGGGAGGGGAACAATGAGTCTGTTGCTGCGTGTCGATGCCGAAATCGAACAAGCAACCAACGTTGTCTTGGCGCGATTGGGTGGACTGCGCCCGGATGTTGGTTTGATTCTGGGCAGTGGTTTGGGCGAAATGGTTTCCGCCCTGACCGATGCGGTGGTGCTGCCCTATGACAATCTGCCGGGGTTTCCCAAATTATCGGTGGCGGGACACGCCGGGCGCTTGGTGATTGGGCGCATGGGGTGTCACGTTGTGGCGATGTTGCAGGGACGGCTTCATGCCTACGAAGCGGATCGTGGCGATGCCATGGCGGTACCGGTTGGGGTTTTGGCGCGGTTGGGGTGTTCAATCTTGATCGTCACCAATGCGGCAGGTTCTTTGCTGCCGGAAGTGAAGCCTGGTGACGTGATGATGGTGTCCGACCATATTAATCTGACGGCGCGTAATCCTTTGATTGGTGCAGTTGGCGACGGTCGTTTCGTGGACATGGTGGATGCTTATGACCCCGATTTGCGTCGGCGTTTTTGTGATCTTGCGGTGACGTGCGGCATGCCTCTGGCGGAAGGCGTCTATATGTGGTTCGCTGGTCCCAGTTTTGAGACGCCAGCGGAAATTCGTGCGGCCAAAGTTCTGGGAGCCGATGCCGTGGGTATGTCGACGGTGCCGGAGGTTGTTCTGGCTCGTGCTCTGGGGATGAAGGTGGCGGCCTTTTCGTTGATTACCAATCAGGCGGCGGGTATGGGAAGTGCACACTTGTCTCATGCGCGGACGTTGGCGCGGGCCGTTGGCGGTGCCGCAAAACTGAAAACGTTGTTGATGTTGTTTATGGAGAATGAGGCGTGACCCTCACCCGCAAGGAATGGGCGCGTCGCGTCCTTGGCTTTTTAGATCTGACCAGCCTGAATGATACCGACGATGATCCGGCGATTATTGCGGTGTGTGAACGTGCCCTGGAGGCTCCGGTCAAACCTGCGGCGGTTTGTGTCGGTCCGCAGCAAGCCTTGGTGCCGGTGGTGTTGCTACGCGATTCCGGAATTCGTACCGTGACGGTGGCGAACTTTCCGGGTGGTGCGGCCAATGGGCCTCTGGCGGTATTTGAAATCTTGCGTGCTGTGAATGATGGCGTCGAAGAAGTCGATGTGGTGTTTCCCTACCGCGCGTGGTTGGCCGGAAAGGCCGAAGACTGCATTGACTTTGTTTCGGCGTGCAAAACCGCCTGTGGCGTTCTCGGTAAGCTGAAAGTGATTTTGGAAACCGGAGCCTTGGGCTGTTCAGAAGCCATTGATGGGGCGGCGCGGGCCGCCATTGAAGGCGGCGCGGATTTCATCAAGACATCGACGGGAAAAACGGCTTTGGGGGCGACACTGGAGGCTGCCGAAGTCATGTTGACGGCGATTGCCGATACCAATCCAGAGTGCGGATTCAAGGTTGCGGGAGGGGTGAAAACTCTGGAGCAAGCGGTTGCCTACGTGCGTCTTGCCGAAAAGGTGATGGGGCCGGAGTGGCTGACACCAGAGCATTTCCGTATCGGGGCCAGCAGCTTGCTGGATACGTTGGAGGCGATTCTGGCGACACCGGAGGATGCCCCCTTTGATGCGGCAAAAGGGTCTGGGGCTTCGGCGTTTTTGCCGCAGGAAGTGATCCGTAAAAAACGCGATGGCGAGGTTCTGGACGAGGGCGAGATCCGGGATTTCGTGGCAGGGTTGACTGATGGCCGCGTGGGGGATGCCCAGGCGGCTGCATTTGCTATGGCGGTGCTGTTTCGCGATATGAATGATGCGGAATGCCGTGCGCTGACGCTATCGATGCGGGATTCTGGTCGGGTGATCGACTGGCGGAGCCTGGGGCTGGGTGATGCGCCGGTGATCGACAAACATTCCACTGGCGGTGTCGGCGATAAGGTCAGTTTAATTCTTGCGCCGTTGCTTGCTGCGTGCGGTGTCAAAGTTCCGATGATTTCTGGACGAGGTCTGGGGCATACCGGCGGCACGCTGGATAAACTGGCCGCGATTCCTGGTTATAATATCACCCCTACGCCGGATGCCTTTGCCGCTGTGGTGCGCCATGTTGGCTGTGCGGTGATTGGCCAAACCGATGATTTGGCTCCAGCAGACCGGCGTTTGTATGCCATTCGCGATGTCACGGCGACGGTGGAAAGCCTGCCTTTGATCGTCGCGTCCATCTTGTCGAAAAAATTGGCGGCGGGGTTGTCCGGTTTGGTTTTGGATGTGAAAACCGGCTCTGGGGCCTTCATGGTCGATGAGGCCGATGCGCGGGCTTTGGCGGAGCGTTT
>JAFGWD010000027.1 GCA_016937315.1 Rhodospirillaceae bacterium | reverse complement strand
CCGGACACGCCTATTATTGCTATTGTTCGCCCGAGGAGCTGACCCAAATGCGGGCAGAGCAAAAAGCCTCCGGGCAGCCCATGCGCTATGATGGGCGTTGGCGAGATCGGGATGCCTCAGACGCTCCCGCAGGCATAAAGCCGGTCCTTCGTCTGAAGGCCCCGCGTCATGGCGAAACCATCATCCACGACCACGTGCAGGGCGATGTGGTGTTCTCCAACGCACAAATGGATGACTTCATTCTGCTGCGTGCCGATGGCACACCGACCTATATGCTGTCCGTGGTGGTGGACGACCACGACATGGGAATCACCCACGTCATTCGTGGCGATGATCACCTGACCAACGCCGCACGCCAAGCGATGCTGTATCAAGCCTTTGGTTGGCGGGTGCCGGACTTTGCCCACATCCCACTGATCCACGGCCCGGATGGCGCAAAATTGTCCAAACGCCACGGTGCCCTGGGGGCAGAAGCCTATCGCGACATGGGCATCTTGCCCGCAGCCATGCGTAACTACCTGCTGCGTTTAGGCTGGGGACACGGCGATGACGAGATCATTTCCACCGCACAAGCCGTGGAATGGTTCGATCTCAACGCTGTGGGGAAATCCCCATCCCGTTTCGATATGACGAAACTGATGAACTTGAACGGCCATTACATCCGCGCCAGCTCTAATGAAGAGTTACTGCGTTTGGTCCAACCGTTAATGGAAAAAATCCTGCAAAGCGATTTGTCCCCCGTGGTTTTGGAACGAATTGCCCAAGGCATGGAAGGGCTGAAACCTCGCGCCAAGGATTTAAACGAATTGGCGTGCGGAGCCATGGTCTATGCTAAGACCCGCCCGCTGGTTCTGGATGCCAAGGCCGCCGCGCAACTTTCCGATGAAGGCAAGGCCATCCTTGCCGCCGCACGCCCCTGCCTGGAAGCCACTGAATCCTGGAGCCACGATACGCTGGAAGCTGCGGTTCGGGATCTCGCCGAACAGCAGGAGCTAAAACTGGGCAAAGTTGCCCAGCCCTTGCGTGCCGCCATAACGGGGTCAACGGTTTCCCCCCCTCTGTTCGAGGTCATGCAGATTCTGGGCCGGGAAGAAAGCCTGGCACGCCTTGATGAGGCCTTGGCATAATCCATTCAAAGGGGTGTCATTCTTATGAAATGGCACCCCTAAGCCTTGAAATTACCCCAGGGAGAAACAGGTTTAGGAACAGCGTATAACAACTTCGATGGCCCGAACGTCACGCAACGCACGACGCTGGACCTAACAGCGCCCCATGACGCGGCATCGATACAGGGAGTCGTTATGACTAACGAAAAAAAGAGCCCCGCCGAAACCTTCACAATAACCGACAACACGACGGGAACATCCTTTGACCTTCCGGTCATTCACGGCACCGTAGGGCCGCGTGTTGTCGACATTCGGAAGTTCTATGGCGATACTGGGTGTTTTACGTATGATCCCGGATTTACCTCGACCGGGTCTTGCGAATCCAAGATCACCTTCATTGATGGCGATAAAGGCATTCTGCTGCATCGCGGATATCCTATCGAACAACTGGCAGAAAATGCCAGCTTCCTTGAAGTCGCATATCTCCTGCTGTTTGGTGATCTCCCCAACAAGGAAAATATGGCGCAGTTTGACCACGACATCACATATCACTCGATGTTGAACGAACAAATTTTGCGGTTTTACAGCGGCTTCCGTCGCGATGCACACCCAATGGCAATTTCTTGCGGCATCGTTGGTGCGCTGTCGGCTTTTTATCACGACAGCCTGGATTTCACCGATCCCTACCAGCGTATCGTTGCGGAGACCCGCCTGATCGCCAAGATGCCAACCATCGTCGCCAACGCGTACAAATACTCGATCGGCCAACCGTTCATGTATCCGCGAAACGACCTGGATTACGCATCGAATTTCCTGCACATGATGTTTTCCGTCCCCTGCGAGGACTACAAGATCAATCCGGTTCTGGCACGGGCCATGAACCGCATCCTGATCCTGCATGCCGATCACGAACAAAACGCTTCCACCTCCACCGTTCGCTTGGCTGGGTCATCAGGTGCCAATCCCTTTGCCTGCATCGCAGCAGGCATTGCTTCATTGTGGGGGCCATCCCATGGTGGAGCCAACGAGGCCGTTCTGAACATGCTGATGCAGATCGGCAGCAAGGATCGTGTCGGCGAATTCGTCAAGCGGGCCAAGGATAAGGATGATCCTTTCCGGCTTATGGGCTTTGGCCACCGGGTTTACAAAAACTATGACCCACGTGCCAAAATCATGCAGAAAACCTGCCATGAAGTTCTGGACGATCTGGGCCTCCACAATGAGCCATTGTTGCAGATTGCCGTGGAACTGGAACGTATTGCCCTGGAAGACGAGTACTTCATCGAAAAGAAACTCTACCCCAACGTGGATTTTTATTCCGGCATCATCTTCCGTGCGATGGGAATCCCAACCTCAATGTTCACCGCCTTGTTCGCCCTTGCCCGGACCACCGGCTGGGTCGCTCAGTGGCTGGAGATGATCCAGGACCCAGAAATGAAGATCGGGCGTCCGCGCCAGCTTTACACAGGGGCCACTCTGCGAGACTACGTACCGATAAACAAACGCTAAGCAGTGCCAGAAATACAAAACGGCGACCTCATCAGGCCGCCGTTTTGTTTTACGTGAACGCACAAACTCAAGCGTTCAATAGCTCGATTTTATAACCATCGGGATCTTCGACAAAGGCAAGCACCGTTGCGCTGCCTTGCATCGGCCCTGGTTCGCGGGTGATTTTCACCCCCGCCGCACGCATGGCATCACAAGCCGCATAAACATCAGGCACGCCAATCGCGAAGTGACCAAATCCGGTTCCTGTTTCGTAAGGTTCTGTTTGATCCCAGTTGTGGGTGAGTTCCAGAACCGCGTCTTCAGATTCATCGCCATAGCCAACGAAAACCAATGAAAACCGCCCACTTTCATAGTCGTTACGACGCAACACCCGCATTCCCAGATGGGTTGTATAAAAGGCAATGGAAGCATCCAGATCTAAGACCCGAATCATCGTATGCAACAAACGATTACACATTATGTGTCCTTAATTCAGTGAGAAACGTCCATATGGGAAACGTTCCGTTTCTCCGCAATACCGGCCATCCGTGCCACAACATCTGCGGCGACCAAACTGGGGCGTGGAAACGGCCCGACCAGTGACATCAACGCCACTTCGGTCTCAGAGAGGAACGCCGACCGAGCTGCCTCATCACACATCAAATGATCCAGAGCTTTGAACAAAGCCTCTGGCGTACAATCTCGTTGCAAGAATTCCGGCACCACCATGTGATCGGACACATGGTTCAAAAGCGTTGCATAACGAATGGAAATCAACCGTCTAACCAACCATGCGGAAAGCGGGGCCGCACGATATCCGATAACAAAAGGCACCCGCGCACGTGCCAGTTCCAGGGAAACCGTTCCTGAGGTTGCCAGGGCACCATCACTCGCGGCAAAGGCGTTCCAACGCTCGGCCTCGCCATACACAATATGGGGAGGAAGAGACCAGGAACGCGTAGCATCCAGAACATGATCCGCAACCGTCGCGACGGTTGGCAAAACAATCTGCAAATCTGGATGTTTTTCCCGGAGAAGATCAACCGCCCGCTGAAATATGGGTAACATGCGGATAACTTCGTTGCGGCGTGATCCCGGCAGAAGACAGATCAGACGCGCCTCCGATGCGATGCCGTGGCGCTCCCGAAACCCCCTCCCGTCACCGGCTCCTGCCCCCCCTTCTATAACCGGGTGACCAACATGAGTGGTGGGCATCCCCCACGCTTCGAAATAAGGTGGTTCAAAGGCCAACAAACACATCAGGTGGTCGAACAATCGTGCCACGACGCGGGCGCGTTTTGGTTTCCAAGCCCAAACCATCGGTGCCACATAATGAACACGCGGAATGCGACTCTTTGCCGCGATCAAGGCCTTTGCCACGCGACCATTGAACCCTAGAGAATCGATGGTGACCACAACGGCAGGTTTTTTTGCCAAAACATCCGCTGTCACAGCCTTTACACGGCGTAAAACGGTTGGAATTTTAGGCACCACTTCGGCCAACCCCATGACCGCAATGTCAGACTGCGCGAACAAAGAGGAGAATCCCTCCTCTGCCATGCTTTCGCCACCCACTCCGGCAAAGCGCACATGGCCATCCGTGCGTTCCTTTAAGGCCCGCATCAAACGCGCCCCAAGGATATCGCCAGACGGTTCTCCGGCAACTAAATAGACCAGAGGCACATCGGAAACCACGGGAAGCCCGACCACAAACAAGCCCAATTCATCAGCACGCCGCCCCACGGCATCGGCATCCAAAACCAGAGCCGCACCAGCCTCTATAGCAATGCCACGCAATCCCGCAGCAGCCGCAGTCTCAACCGTAGAAATACCGATGGTCGGCAGATCCAGTCGGCGATCTTGTCCCGGTTTGCAAACCTTAACAAGAACGCCTCCACGACCCTCGCGGCGCAAATCGGCGCATCGCATCAGCATCGCATCCGTGCCTTCAACGCCTTCGACAGCCAGAATCAGACCTTGCTGTGCCACAGCGCCTTGTCCAACATCCAGGGCTCCCAGCCCCTTCGCCACGTCGAAGGCACGCGCAATATCGGTTTCCTCTTCCTTTGTGGGGCGCACGTGTCCATAAGCGCCTTCTTGCGCCAGGATATCAGCCAGGACCTCATGTGCACCCACCAAGTGCAAACCTTCCGTTTGAAACTCCGCTGCAATGGCACGCAACAGGCCGTCATCACCCAGCGCTTTGCTACCAATCCGCGCCAAAAATGCAGCACCCCGTGCATCTGGGCGCAAGGTGGACAGAGAGGGCCGCCGGATCGACCCAGCAAATACCACATCACCCACCTCAGCATCTTTCAAAAGACGAAAGGCCTCACCCAAAGCACCGATTCGCACCCAAGCATGAGGATGACCAACAACCGTTTCCGGATCTGCGTGGCCTTCGATGGCCAGGACAAAAACCTCCCGTCCTCGTCCCAAACATGCGGAAATAAGCAGCCGGGGAAGTTCCCCTCCCCCGGCTAAGATCGCAATTTTTCTATTTGTCATAACGCTTTGATCCTGCATCCGATTCACCCGGAAAGTCTCAAGCGTCCTTATCCAAGGCACCTGGCTGGCAAATCCCGCGCGATGTGTTCTGGCGCATGAAGGTCACGATTTCCATAACGGGCTCGCAATCGCTGAACAGACCGGCCACATCCTCGACCCGTTCGGTCATGTTGCCTTCTTGTGCAAAAAGCAACCGATAGGCACGACGCAAGGTATGAATCGTCTCGCGACCGAAATTGCGGCGTTTCAAACCAACGATATTCAATCCGCATAAGTGCGCTCGATTGCCCAAAACTGAGCCATAGGGAATGACATCGTTTTCCAACGCCGAAGCCCCGCCAATCATCGCATGTTGGCCGATACGTACAAATTGATGCACCGCGCTGATCCCACCGATGATCGCGAAATCACCGACTTCCACATGTCCGCCCAAGGTTGCATTGTTGGCAAAAATACAATTGTCACCGACAATACAGTCGTGGGCAACATGTGCGCCAACCATGAACAGGCCATTATCACCGACTTGGGTCAGCATACCGCCCCCCTCGGTTCCTGGATTCATGGTCACACCTTCACGAATCTGATTGCGGCACCCGATCACCAAGCGTGACGGCTCTCCATGATATTTCAGATCCTGCGGACGCAACCCAATCGAAGCAAATGGGTAAATCTCTGTCTTCTCACCGATCTCCGTTAATCCGACGACAGTGACATGGGAAATCAAGCGCACGCCAGAGTGCAGGACAACTCCCGGTCCAACCACACAAAACGGGCCGATTTCCACATCATCAGCAAGGGAGGCCTTGGCATCAATTACGGATGTCGGATGAATGTGCGCCATATCAATGGTCCATGATCATCGCGGCAAACACCGCTTCGGCAACGACTTGACCATCGACTTTGGCCTGTCCCCTGAATTTCCAGACGTTACCACGCCGGCGTTCGCGGACCACATGAACATGCAACTGATCCCCCGGCACAACCGGACGCCGAAAACGACACTCATCCACACTCATAAAATAAACCAGTTTGCCTTCTGCTTCCGGCCCCATGGTTTCAACCACCAGAACAGCAGCGGTTTGCGCCATGGACTCAACGATCAGAACGCCCGGCATAACCGGGTGTCCTGGAAAATGCCCCAGAAAAAACGGTTCATTCATGCTGACATTTTTGAGACCAACAGCGCTCTCTCCGACCACCAAATCTATAATCCGATCAACCATAACGAACGGATACCGATGTGGGATCATTTCCAGAATGCGTTGAATATCAATAATCTTCGCGGTTTGCCCCTCGTCTGCCATCACATTAAGGCCCTTCTCGTTGTTTTTTTCCTCAAACGGGAGGCGTTCTTCCATCCCTCTTGCCCCGGCCACGTTCACACGCCACCGTGCTTTTTCGCCAGTCGTTCGACAATACCGATCTGACGCCAGTGCTCCTTTGCAGGAACGGCCGGAGATCCAATCACCGTCTGACCAGCGGGAACATCGCGCATTACGCCAGATTGTGCACCAATCCGTGCACCCGCACCGATTTTCAGATGCCCCGTAATGCCGGACTGTCCAGCCGCAACAACGAAATCGGCCAGACGAGTCGATCCGGAAATGCCAACCTGGGCCACCAGAACACACCCACGGCCCAATTCGACGTTATGTCCAATCTGCACCAAATTGTCGATACGACACCCTTCGCCGATGACCGTATCCGGGCCGGCTCCACGGTCAATCGTGGTGTTGGCACCGATTTCCACATCATCATGGATAATCACACGGCCCAACTGGGGCACCTTTAAGTGCCCCTTTGGCCCCATGGCAAACCCAAACCCATCCTGACCAATCGAAGCTCCGGAATAGATCCAGACCTTGTTGCCAATGATGGCATGACTGATGGTAGCGTTTGATCCGATATTGCAATCATCCCCGATCACCACGCCATCGCGAATGACCGCATTGGAACAAATACGGGTACGGTCACCAATTTCAGCACGTTCACAAATAACCGCGCCCGGCTCAATCAGAACATCCGCCCCAATTTTCGCAGACGGATGAATCACAGCCTGCGGAGATATCCCCGACTCAGTTAAAGCCTGCGGGTAAAAAGCATGTGCAATGAGGGCATAAGCACGGTATGGCTCCTGCGAGAGGATCAACCCCATGCCTTTAGGTGCCATGTCGGCAAGGTCGGGATGCACCACACAAGCCCCCGCCTCACAAGCCTCAAAGGCTTGAATATACTTACGGTTATCAAGAAAGCTCACATCCTCGACCCCGGCGCGATAAAGCGGCGCGACATCGGTCATCATTCGGTCCGCCATCCCCTCATCACTCAGGGTTCCTCCGCCGATTTCAGCGAGCTGAGCCAGAGTAAAGGGCCCTGCCCGGTGGAAGAAACGGGAGTCGGTCATGTATTTCTCCTGATAGATTTATTTCTTTTTGGAGCCGGAAGCCGATTCTTGAGACATCGGATTAGAGAACTTCACCGATGGAAGGGCTTTGTTCAAACGATCGATAACATCCTTGGTCACGTCATACCCTGGACTGAATAACAGCACCTGCCCTCGAGGCAACAACACTGTCGCCCCTTCAGCATCGGCAACAGCAGCCCAAATTTTCTGCACTTGCAGACTGACCTGATTCAATGCCGTTGCATAAGAATTTTGCAGCAATTGTTGCCGAGTCTTCAATTCCCGTTGAAAAGAGGCAAACTTCTTTTGAAACTCTTGGACTTTGTCACGATAAACTGCAGCATCAACCAAAGGCTGTTGACGGACGATTTGGCGTTCTTCGTCCTTCAAGACCTTTTCTTTAGCCGCAAACTCATCATCATATTTTTTGCGATACGCATCAAGTTCCCGACGAATACCCTGGACCGCCGTGGATTTTTCCATGACTTCCTGAATATCGACAACACGAATGACGGGCGCGGGTTTTGCGGCAGAGGTGGCGGCCTCTGCCATTGGGATCAGGATCATCCCCCAGGACAGAATTGCCGCACCAACAGCTGTCGCCACATATTTTAACGACATAACGCTAGAACCTCGTTCCAAAGTTAAACTGGATCGCTTCCGTTTTATCGAAAGATTCTTTCATGATCGGGAACCCGAAGGTCAAATTAATCGGCCCCATCGGCGACTTCCAGATGAACCCGGTGCCAATCGACATACGCAAGGAATTGGAATAATCAACATCACTTTCCTTCATGCTGTCGTACTTACCAATCGTTCCCACATCAATGAAGACTTTAGCCGACAGCCCCAATTCCTCAGGCGTTCCCAATGGGAAAAGCAACTCAGCACTCTCGTTGGTGCTCCAATTTCCACCTAAGGCATCCTCAGTCGCCTTATCGCGAGGACTGATACCCGCAGAAGCAAAACCGCGAACCATTTTATCGCCGCCATTAAAGTAGCGATGACTGATCGTCACATCGCGACCAATACCAAACATGGCGCCAAGATTTCCCGTAAGGCCCAACACATACCCTTCAGAAAGGGTAAAGTACTGCCCCGCCGCCAGGTTGGTCCGGAAAAACCGTGCATCTCCGCCAAAGCCTGCCAGATCATTACCAACCTGAAGAAAATACCCATCCGCCGGCTCTAAACGATTATCACGGCGATCGTAGGTCAGTTTGTGGCCAATCTGCGAAAGAATAGAGGTCCCTTCTTGCTGCTTGATGTACTGCGAAGCATCACTTTCAACGTTCTCGATCTCATCCTGGCGGATTGTATACTTCCACGCATGCCGCAGATGTTCCGAATAGCTGTAACCAATCCGCAAGCCCGTTCCTGTCGACTGATAATCATACGAACTTTCATCCGTCAAATCGCGGGTAATACGGAAGATATCAAAGCCAGCAGCCAGATCACGACCAAGGAAATACGGTTCGGTAAACGAAATATCCGCTTCGGTCCCAGACTCAGCAAGACTGACGTTAAAGCTGAGTTGCTGCCCACGGCCCAGCAAATTGTTTTCACCAAGACCGAACAGAATCTTGGCCCCGTCATTGCTGGAATACCCCGCCCCAATCATCACTTGACCGGTGGATTTTTCCTCAACGTTGACCTTCAGGGTCACTTTATCGGGATCTGTGGGCGATGGTTCAGTGGTAACATCCACCTTCTTAAAGAAGTTCAGGTTGTTGAGTCGCTCCCGTGTACGGCGTAGGCGTGCGCTATTAAAGGGATCCCCTTCGACCAAGCGAAACTCGCGGCGAATGACCTCATCCATGGTCCGTAAATTGCCGGTAATTTCAATACGATCGACGTAAACCTGCGGCCCTTCGTCAATGCGGAAGGTCAGATTGATCGTGTGGTTTTCGCGGTCACGCTGAATATCAGGTTTGACATCCACGAAGGCATATCCCAAGACACCCACCGCATCGGTCAAGGCCTGTACCGTATTTTCCACGTCGTCGGAGTTGTACCACACCCCTTCCTCGAAGGTGAGATCCTTACGTAAAACGTTTGGATCATCAAGCTCCGGCAAAGTCGTCTCGATGTTGATCTTGGCGACCTTGTAGCGCTCCCCCTCGTCCAACGTGAACGTCAGAAAGAAATACTCGCGGTCCACCGACAGCTCCGCCACCGACGAAACAATATTAAAATCGGCATAGCCATGAGTCAGGTAAAACCGCCGCAGCTTTTCCTTGTCAAAGGCCATACGCTGCGGATCATACGTGTCCATATTGCTGAGAAAACGGTACCAAGCTTCTTCTTTGGTCAGAATCTGGTCCCGTAGTTTAGCATCGTCATAGTGCGTGTTGCCATTGAACGAAATCTTACGGACGTAGGTCACTGGGCCTTCATTGATTTCGAACACGACATCGACGCGATTTTGATCCTGTTGGATAACTT
>JAFGWD010000222.1 GCA_016937315.1 Rhodospirillaceae bacterium | reverse complement strand
TCCGCCCCCATGATCCGCTGCACATCAAGCGTCAGCCCCTCCACATCCCACTGCTCGGGCATGACACGCTGAGGAATACGAGCGGCCACCATATCTTCGATCACTTCATGACGCATGTCGGCAACTTGTTCCGCTACGTCTTCGGCTTGCATCAATTCGCGGCGCTGTCCATAAATCGCCTTGCGCTGATCGTTCATCACATCGTCGAAGCGCAGCAAATTCTTCCGAATTTCAAAGTTCCGCGCTTCAACCTTCTGCTGTGCTTTTTCCAAGGCCTTATTGATCCAGGGATGGGTAATCGCCTCACCATCCTGAAGACCCAACTTCTTCAGCATACCGTCCATGCGCTCGGACCCGAAAATCCGCATCAGGTCATCTTCCAACGACAGGAAGAACTTCGACGCACCGGGGTCCCCCTGACGCCCGGAACGCCCACGCAACTGATTGTCGATACGGCGGCTTTCATGGCGTTCGGTACCCACCACGTAGAGACCACCTGCAGCTTTCGCCTGTTCCTGAAGAACCGCCATTTCGGCACGAATCTCGGCTTCTTTCGCAGCCCACAACGCGGTGTCGGCAATATCCGCCAATTCCCGTTCAATCCGCATATCGACGTTGCCGCCCAACTGGATATCCGTGCCGCGCCCCGCCATGTTGGTCGCGATGGTCACCGCGCCAGGCACACCGGCCTGAGAAATAATGAAAGCTTCTTGCTCATGATAGCGGGCGTTCAAGACCTGCGGCTTGATCTGATTCTTCTTACGAAGCATATCGGCCAGCATTTCCGACTTTTCGATCGACGTTGTACCGACCAGAATCGGCTGCCCACGTGAGTGGCAATCCTCAATCAGATCGATAATCGCCTCAAACTTTTCGCGTGCGGAACGGTACACCTCATCATCGGCATCCTTACGGGTTACGACGACGTTGGTGGGAATCTCGACCACCGACAGGCGATAAATTTCCTCAAATTCCGCCGCTTCGGTCTGGGCGGTTCCGGTCATCCCGGCGAGTTTCGGATACAAGCGGAAATAATTCTGGAACGTCACCGAAGCCAGGGTTTGATTTTCCTGTTGAATTTTAACGCCTTCCTTGGCCTCCAATGCTTGGTGCAGACCTTCGGAATAGCGTCGCCCTTCCATCATCCGACCCGTGAATTCATCAATGATCACAACGTGATCATCCTTCACGATATAATCGGTATCGCGGGAAAACAGCTTGTGTGCCCGCAGCGCTTGGTTGAGGTGATGGACCAAGGACACATGCTCGATATCATAAAGGCTGCCGCCTTCGGCGATCTCTCCGGTCCCGCGCAACATCTCTTCGATGAACTCAACACCCGCGTCGGTCAGAGTTACCGCCCGCTGCTTTTCATCTTTTTCAAAATGATCCGCCACAAGATGCGGAATGATCTTGTTCGCCTTCAAATACATGTCAGAGGAATCTTCGGCCGGGCCGGAGATGATCAATGGCGTGCGTGCCTCGTCGATTAGAATCGAGTCAACTTCATCAACAATCGCGAAATTGAAGGGGCGCTGCACCATTTCGTCCAGGCTGAACTTCATGTTGTCGCGCAAATAGTCGAAGCCGAATTCGTTGTTGGTGCCATAGGTCACATCGGCAGCGTAGGCGGCACGGCGTTCGTCATCCATCAATCCGTGAACGATACACCCCACGGTCAGACCCAAAAATTCGTACACCCGGCCCATCCAAGCCGCATCGCGCTTCGCCAAATAATCGTTGACGGTGATGACATGTACGCCCTTGCCGGACAGCGCATTCAAGTACACCGCCAAAGTGGCGACCAATGTCTTACCTTCACCGGTTTTCATTTCGGTGATCTTGCCTTGGTGCAAGACCAAGCCACCCATCAATTGCACATCAAAGTGCCTCTGCCCGAGAGAACGTTTCGCCGCTTCTCGCACCACGGCAAAGGCCTCGGGGAGGAGAGAATCGAGGGACTCGCCGTCAGCCACCCGCGCCTTAAAGGCTGCCGTCTTAGCCCGCAGAGCGGCATCGTCAAGCGCCGCGATCTCGGCTTCCAGCGCATTGACCAAAGCGACCGTCTTCCGCATCCCCTTGACGATCCGATCATTGGCGCTGCCGAAAACGCGCCTTGCTATGCCACCGAACATGAAAAACCCCGGTCTTTTTTGCAGCAGCCAACCGAATTTCGGCCGAAACCACCCCGATTGAAACACGTGTCACGGCAGAAGATGTAGAATCCACAGGGCTCCCTGTCAATCGAAGCCCCACGCCATAGCTTATCCAACAGGCTTCGCGCTTGCTGAAATCCCCCCAGTAAATTAGAATTGTCGAATGCTCTTAGAAAAAGAGCCGCAGGAGCCGGCGCCCCCAGAAGGTGGCGCTGCGTTATTGGATGGATTTGCCCCCAGAAGGAGGAAACCATGTCCGACGTTACAACATCTTTGCGTGCTCAAGAAATTAACGAGCGCACACAGTCCAAAGTCCTGCAAGCCCACGCGGGTGCCGCCGTGCAAGCGGCGCAGGCGATTTTTCCCGGAGACCAAGTCGACCTTTCCCCCGCCGCAAAGGAGGCTATTGCAGGGGGCGCATCGGAAACCACCGATTCCACGGCGCATTTTCGGGATGCTGTGCGTTCTGGCGCCAACCAAGCCCTATCCGAAGTCACGGCCCGCCTGAACCGCCTGATGTCGGTCTATGGCGTCACCGCCAACCAAACCAACATCGCCGGAAACCGTGTGGTTGATGCCATCCGCAACGAAGTCCGGCGCGTGATTGGCACCATAGACCCGCCCCTCGTCGAAATGCAGGTCAGGCAAGAATTGAACTTCATCGTTCATCAAATGGAGGTGAAGGTCGACCTTGCTGAGGATTTGAATACCGACCCTACCGTCTCCGTCGAAATCGGCTCCGCCACCATGGAATACACCCCAGAAGGCCCCACCGGCGGACTTTTGGTGACACCGGGCACGTTAGGAGTCGACGAGTCGGGAAACACTGTGGACCTCTCCCAAGCCAAACATGGCCTGTTTTTCTCGGCCACAGGCTCCAGCCTGGACACCAATGGCAGTGGGATCAGTGCCCTGGATCGGTATTCTGGACGATTGGCCGCAGCAACGGGTAACGGGCAAAGCTCAACGGCAGCCGCGCTCCCCGACATCAACCAGGACGGAGCACGCAACGAAGCGGATCGCAATGGCGCCGTTTTGATTGTCCAGGGTGGTCCAACACAAAACCGACAAGCAGAAACCGGCCTTGCACAGTTCATCGCTGATCTCGCAGTGCCCATCGCGGTACGTGCGTCCGAAGCGGTTCCGTCCCGCCTCTCGCGCCGCAACACCATCGACTGATCCTCCGGGGCGGCACCCCCTTCCCGCCCCGGCGTCATCGAAAATTCCGAAAAACCGCGCAGACGGCCCCTTGTGCACAACGAAAAAGCGTCGGATATATGTCCTGTTCCACCGCATAGAGCATTGTGCGCCGTGCGGCGTGTTGTTGCGTCCCCCCATCTCCTTAGGTTGTCAGTCCATGAGCCCCTTCTTGTCCGCCTTGAAGTCCCGGAGCGCCGGTTTTGCGGTTGCCCTTTGCCTTTCCGTTATCTCAAACGGCGCGTTCGCTGCCGATGATCCGGTGGTCGCCACCGTCAACGGGGAAGACATTCACCGCTCCGCACTGGAACAAATTCGCGCCGCCATTCCGTACCTCAAGGACGTGCCTCTGGAACACGTGTACGACGCGCTTTTGGACAACGTCATCGACCTGTCCTTGGTGGCGGAAGAAGCACGAAAGTCCGGCATGGAAAAAGACCCAGTGGTGCAACGCAACATCAAGGCCGCAGAACGCCAGATTCTGCGTACCGTTTATTTGACACGCGCCATCGACGACAAGATTTCTGACACACGTTTGCAGGCCGACTACGCCACGTGGCTGAAGGACAATCCGCCACAGAAGGAAACCCACGCCCGCCACATCCTGCTGGAGACCGAAAAAGATGCCCGCTCGGTGATCGAAGCCTTGAACGCGGGTAAGGATTTCGCAACTTTGGCCAAAGAAAAATCCACTGGCCCCTCGGCCTCCAATGGCGGCGACCTGGGCTACTTCAAGCAAGCGGACATGGTAAAACCCTTCGCCGATGCCGCCTTCAGCCTCAAGGTCGGCAGCTACAGCACCGAACCGGTAAAAACCCAGTTTGGCTGGCATGTGATCAAGATTGAAGACCGACGCACCGCCAAGGCTCCCAGTTTTGAAGACATGAAACCTCAGCTTCACGACAAAGCCGCTGGCGAAATCGCCATGGATATCGTCAAAGGCCTCCGCAAGAACGCCAACATCAAACGGTTTGCCCTCGACGGCTCCACAACCAAACCCTGACCGGCTTTCCGGCATCGGATACTAGGACATTCGTGATGACCGACTCGTCGCTTTCTCCTCTCGCCCCCGCTGGCTTTCCCGCTATCCCGGACCTTGACGGCGTACGTTTTTTCACCGGGAACACCGGATTGCGTTACAGCGGACGTGATGACCTGATGATCGCCGAACTGGCGGCGGGCAGCGCCGTGGCCGGGGTGTTTACCCGTTCCAAGACCCGCTCCGCCCCAGTTGACTGGTGCCGAAACGCGCTGGCCGGAGGGTCCGCCCGCGCTATCGTGGTGAATTCCGGCAACGCCAATGCCTTCACCGGCAAGGCGGGCGAAGTGGCGGTGAAAGAAACCGCCGCCGCTACCGCCGCCGCGTTTGGCTGTGCCCCATCAGAAGTCTTTATCGCTTCCACCGGCACCATTGGCGTACCCCTGGATGCCTCCAAAATCACTGGGCTTCTACCGCAAGCCAAAACGGCAACTGCCGCCAGTTGGGAGGCCGCCGCACGCGCCATCCTGACCACCGACACCTTTGCCAAGGGGGCCACCGCAACCATCAATATTGACGGTGTGCCAGTGACCATCTCCGGCTTTGCCAAAGGCTCCGGGATGATTGCCCCCGACATGGCGACAACCCTGGGCTTCGTGTTCACCGACGCCAACCTGCCTTCCGACGTCCTGCAAGACCTGTTGCGAGAGGGGGCAGACAAATCCTTCAACAGCATCACCGTGGACAGCGACACCTCGACATCGGACACCTTGTTGCTGTTCGCCACCCGCACCGCCGGGCACAAGGCCGTCAAGAAGGCCTCCGACAAGCGCTTGAAAGATTTCAGAAAAGCCTTGAACACAGTGCTGATTGACCTCGCCCAACAGGTGATCAAGGACGGCGAAGGCGCCTCGAAATTCGTCGCCATCACCGTCACTGGAGCTGCCAGTGCCAAGGCCGCGCGTAAGATCGGCATGGCCATCGCCAACTCGCCCCTGGTCAAAACCGCAATTGCTGGTGAAGACGCCAATTGGGGCCGCATCGTCATGGCGGTGGGCAAATCCGGTGAAAAGGCCGACCGCGACAAACTGGTGGTCAGCATCGGTGGCATTGCCGTCGCCGCCGAGGGCGCCGTAGTCCCCGGTTATGACGAAACCCCAGTCGCCAAACACTTCCAAGGTCGCTACATCGATATCGCCGTGGATGTGGGCGTCGGCAAAGGCAAAGCCACCGTGTGGACCTGTGACCTCACCCACCAATACATTGTTATCAATGCCGACTACCGCACCTGATCGCACCTGCGGCTGCTGGAACGCGGACCTTCCGGACTTGGTTTCCGGAAGGCCACTGATGCTGGTCGTCGCCGCCGTCTTGGTGGATGCCGATGGCCGCGTCCTGTTGGCCCAGCGCCCAACAGGGAAAAGCATGGCCGGACTGTGGGAGTTCCCCGGCGGCAAGATTGAGGACGGTGAGCCGCCAGAACGCGCCCTGATCCGTGAACTGGTTGAGGAATTGGGAATCGAAACCCGCCCCGGCTGTCTCTCGCCCCTGACCTTTGCTTCCCACGCGTACGAGAGTTTTCACCTGCTGATGCCGGTGTTCCTGATCCGCTCGTGGCGCGGCACCCTAAGAGGACGCGAAGGCCAATCCCTCGCCTGGGTCACGCCCAACCGCCTGCGCGATTACGCCATGCCACCCGCTGATCTCCCCCTGATCGCCGCAATTCAGGATGCTCTGTGACCAAAAAGAAAAGGATTTCGCCATGACCAAAGCCACATCCCCCACCGCCGGCGTCATCATTATCGGCAATGAAATCCTTTCTGGCCGCACCAAGGATGAAAACCTGCCCTACCTCGCCAAAGCCCTCTGTGAACACGGTATCCCGGTGCGTGAAGCCCACATCATCCCCGACCTTGAAGAGGTCATCGTCGCCACCGTCAACGCGGTGCGCGAACGGTGTACCTATGTCTTCACCACCGGAGGCATTGGCCCCACCCACGACGACATCACCGCCGCCAGCATCGCCAAGGCGTTTGGCGTACCCTTCATCCGCCACCCCGAAGCTGCCGCCACCCTCGAAGCCTATTACGGCGACGATATCAACACCGCACGCATGCGAATGGCCGACCTTCCCCAAGACGCAACCTTGATCCCCAACCCGGTCAGCGCCGCGCCCGGCTTTCGCATCGGGAACGTCCACGTCCTCGCCGGTGTGCCACGCATCATGCAAGCCATGTTCGATGGCATCGTCCACACCCTGACCGGTGGCCCGCCGGTATTGTCTCGCGCTGTCTCCGCCACCGCCCGCGAAGGCGATATCGCCGAAACGCTGCGTACCATTCAAGCCTCGTACCCAAGCGTCGATCTCGGCAGCTACCCCTTTGGCTTAGGCAATCGAATCGGCACCTGTATCGTCGGGCGTACCACCGACCCGACACTTCTGGATGATGCCATGAATACGATTGCGGAGATGTTCCAAGAGCTCGGCTTCACCCCCAGCGATACCGACCCCATGGCGACACGTTAAGATATCTGGCCCTGGAAATATTGGCCAGGAATTGACGCAATGGGTCGGATTTTACAACACCCAACGGCCCCATTCACAGTTCAGTAGACGAACGCCAGACGATGTCTATTTTCAAATCGCAACGGCACCACCTCCGGGGCATCGAAACCACCGTCCTCAACGTCACGCACGCAAACCACCAGGACCTTAGGACGTAAACTCATAAATCCCGCCGGTTGCGCCGGAGCGGTTTCGTTCGTTCGAACAGGAGAAAAGCGTAGGCCGTAGCGGGGACTACGGGCAAGCTTTTCAACGCCTTCGGCGGGATTTATGAGGCTACGTCCTAGTGAATGGGATGGGTTGGAGACCAACTCCGCCCTATACCGCCCTATCCTTGCTCGCGTGTCATAGATGCTGAATTCTATAGCAAATATGTTGTTTTGTTATACAGTATCATTATTCTTGACGTTTTGGTTTTTCTGGGCATATTAAGCCAATTAAGCAGCAATTAATTCTTATTTGCAGTTACGGGCGAGCGGAGGTTGGCTTCATATTGGCGGATCGAGAGGGCATAAAGTTCGACGGCAAAGACCTCGCCGCTTTTCTACCGGATACAGGCTGGCGTGATACCGGATTGCCCACATTTCCGGGGGAAGCCGTCTTTCGTTGTGGGCGGATATCCCCCAGCATAACCGTGACACGTTCAATGTGCCGTTTTGCACACGGTTATGATGCCACGGTTTTGCACCCGGCTCCCACAGCGATGTTAGTCTTCGTAGAGAAAGGCTGCTCCCGATTTGATATGCCGGGAACAAGCTTCAACGTCCTCTCCGGAGACGCTTGGTTGATGCGTACCGATGATCATTGTGTGGGACGCTATACCCCACCAAACGTCGCCACAGAGATGAGCGCAATCAGATTCGATGTCGAACGAATCCGTGAAGCACTTGGCGAGAGCGGCACCCTACAGCTCGGCGCGGCAACACGCCTTGGCCGAAACGAAGACTTCTCGTCCAGTTTATGTGGAATACTCAACAATCCGCTCGCCTCTCCCCTGGACCGCTTGCTGGCGGAGGGACAGTCTCTTGCCTTGCTGGCACGTTGGCTGGGGCCTGCACCCAAGACGGTGGCCTATGCTTCCGGTGTGTCCAATGATGACATGCGCCGTTTGGATCGGGTAATCGAGATGTTGACCGCCGACCTCACCGCGCCGCCCACTCTCGACTCAATCGCTACTCTTTCAGAGATGAGCCACCCACGCCTCAATCGCTGCTTCCGAAAAGCCTATGGTGTCACCGTATTCGAATGGTTGCGTGGATATCGGCTGGACCGTGCGCGGCGCTATTTGCTTGACCCCAAAACCACTATTACCGGAGTGGCCTTCCGATGCGGTTTCAGTAGTTCCAGCCACTTCGCCATTGCCTTTCGCGAACGATTTCATTGTTCGCCCATGGAATACCGTAAGCAAACCGTTGGTTCGGAAAGTGACGATATGGCGTTCGCCAAATGACGGAATTCTCTGTCTTCTGACGGTATATTCGTGCTTTTCCTCCTACGGGACCAACATAATGCCAAACGTTACCGTCGAGCCTCGCAAAGTTGCGAGGCTGCTGTTTATCGCGCTTGCCGCCAATGCCGCAGGCCATTCCTTCGTTTTGGTGGTTTTACCTGGTTTGGCCCGTCGCCTCGGGTTCTCAGACCTTCAGGCTGGGGTGCTGATCGGCCTATCCGCCCTCGTCATGACACTGGCTGCACCGGTGTGGGGCACCATCGGAGATCGCTCGGGGCGACGGCGCCTTTTCCTGGCTGGTCTCCTTTCTGGATGTGTGTTCCTTGGTGTTGCGGCCGTGTTGGTTTCATGGCGGTTCAGGGAAGGCATCAGCGCACAAACGACTTTCGTATTGTTGTTCACCGCACGCCTTCTGCAATCGTGCTTTGCTGGAGGACTATCACCAGCCACCCAGGCGATTGTCGCTGACATCACGGTCGCGGATCGCCGAGCCGGCGGCATGGGGCTGATGGGGGCCGCCTTTGGCATTGGATCCGTCCTTGGAGGGATGGTCGCCTGGTGGTTAGCGGCGGACAATCCGGTTATCGCCCTCACGTTGCTTGCTGTTGTTATCGCAGCCTCCACCCTTTTTTCCGCTATTTCTCTGCCCGAAACCCATTCGGATACGTCCATTCACCCTCTCAACAAGATCGATCTGGCAAAGGGAAGCGCACGCTTTCTTGCCGTTACGTTATTGGCATTGTCGACCTATGCCGCCTTGCAACAGGTCACGGTATTGCGGCTTCAGGATGGCTTTGGCCTTTCTCCCGACGTGGCGATGCGTACCGGTGGGGCTGTGATGATGACCTCCATGGCAGCGATGGTGACCGGCCTTCTGGTCCTGGTTCGCCACCTCGCTTGGTCGGCCCGCAGATTCTGTCGTGTCGGCGCCACGGGAGCCACTGTTTGTCTTATTGTTGCCGCGCTAACCACATCATTGCCGATACTATTCATCACAATGGCGGGATTTGGGGTGTGTCTCGGCTTATTGATGCCCGGAAATCTTGCACAAATCAGTCTGCGTGCTGGCGCGGCTCAAGCATCAGCCGCAGGGCTTAACGCCGTCGCACAAGGTTTTGGCATGGCACTCGGGCCAATTGCCGGAGCCGCCCTGCATCGGTTCTCTCCTCAAGCTCCTTATGCGGCAGCCGCAGTAGCTCTTGCCTGTTGTGTGCTGGCGGTTTGGCATGCCCCTGAACCGTTCGCCAATTGATCCCCCCGCGTTCGTTGAACGATCGTCCACAGTTCCCCATCGGTCTACCTTCCTTCCGCGAATGTCCTATGGAGAGCATGATGAAGAGCTTCCGATATACAGTTCTTCCTGCCATGGCGGGGCTGGTCATCGCCACGCAAGCAATGGCCGAGGAAGTCTTGCCAATGATCGAAGTGACGGCACGGCAATGGAAGGAAAATCCCGATAAAGTTCCGGGAAGCGTAACGCTGATCCCCGCTGAATCCCTCAGCGGACCGATGGGGAATGATTTCAATTCGGTGGCGGGGGGGCTGCCGAACGTTGCCATTGAACAGGCCTCAACACAAAGACGCGTGGTGATGCGAGGCATGTCGGTGGCAAACACCGGACTTCAAGATCCGGTGGGATATTTTGTCGATGGTGTTGCGTTGCCTTTCGGTGTGACCCAGGCGCCCAGTTTCTTTGGCCTGCAAAGCATGGAAGTCATCAAGGGACCGCAGGGCGTCCTCTATGGCCGCAATACAGAAGCGGGGGCAATCAAAGTCGAAACCCGTTCGCCGTCATGGAAACCAGCAGCGAGCCTGGATATCAGCAGCGGTTTTGCCGAAGGAGCCGATGGAAACGCCCCTCTCGGTTCGCTTGAGGGATGGGTTTCAGGTGCAGTGATCCCCGATCGTTTGGCAGTCGGCTTGACCATTCACACCGACACGGCCCGTGGCCCTTTCTCTAACACCCTTGATGACAGTCGCGATTCTGGTGACACCAACCAACTTGGTATTGCAGCGGCGGCGAGTTTGATTGTCGATGATGAAACCGACATTTCGTTCAAGAGCACGATGGAACGGAATGACCTCGGCAACCGAAGAATGCGCTACCGCACCGGCACCTACGCCACACCACGTTTCGAGACCAACACCGATGTCGATGCCAAAGAAAATAACACACGCGCCATTCAGTCCTTGCAAGTAAACCGGCGGATTGATGACGTCGAGTTAACCTCCATCACCGGCTGGACCCACTATACGCGGGATGCTCAGATGGACCTTGACGTTGTGGCACTGCCGACTCCTGCCACGAAGTACAAGCACAAGGACGATGCCTTATCGCAGGAATTGCGCCTCTCCTCCGTGGACACGGAGGCACGCTTGAGATGGTTGGGCGGTGCCCATGTCTATCGGGAATGGACAAACCTAGCCTTTGCCTCTGGTGGCACCATTCCGAATCCGCGCTCCACACGCCATACGAAAATTGATCAGACGGGTGTCGCTGGCTTCGGCCAAGTGGAGTATGCCGTTATTGAGCGATTGCGCTTGGGCCTTGGCGCACGACTTGAACATGTCGCGCAAGAGGGCAGCCAGACCTATCTGAAAACCACCACCAATACCGCCTATCACGCGGACCTGGAATCCACAGTGTTTTTGCCGCGTTTCACCGCCTCTTTCGATCTGACTCCACAAACCATGCTTTACGCCTCGCAGGCGCGGGGGTACATGCCAGGCAGCTACAACTATGCCATGGCAACCAACCGCGAGACGTTCAGCTATAAGCCTGAATACAGCTGGACAACCGAGATCGGGATAAAAACCCGTTCAACCGATGGCCGCTTCGGCACGGGAGTCGCAGCGTTTCGCACGCTGACGCGCGATAAGCAGGTGGTCGAACTCATCCCCGGGGGCACACAAAGCTATTCCAACGCGGCGGAAGCCGAAGTCTACGGCCTGGAATTCGAAGCCGACGCGGAAATCGCACCGAAATTGCGGCTTTCTGGCAACGTCGGCCTTCAACACGGCGAAACCACCGATTACCGAACCTCCACCGCCGACTACTCGGGCAACCGCCTACCGATGGCCGCGAATTATACATGGGCGGTGGGTCTCAACTATGGCAAAGGCGAAG
>JAFGWD010000221.1 GCA_016937315.1 Rhodospirillaceae bacterium | reverse complement strand
TTCGGGTGACCACAAGTTTCCAGTTGGGATCGGCGGCGTGCACTTCGCGAGCAAACGTCCAAACGTCCGTCAATGTCGCGATAAAGTTGCTGTCACCATCGACCACTTCGCCTTCTGCATTGCGGACAACGTTCACCTGTTCCGTGATGAACTCCACCGCGATCACGGCATCCCGGCCCTTCATCATGGCTTCGGTGATCTTGGCCGATTTGATGGAAATCAACTGAGTCTCGGCGGTTTCCCCTGCGGCCTCGCGCTCTTGCACGGCAGTGGCAAAGTTGGCCAGCACCTCATCACCCAAATATGGGCGAAGGTCATCCACACGGCCTTCGGCAAAGGCACAGACAATCATCTCAAAGGCTTTTTGTGCACCGGCCAAAAACATTACGGGATCAAAACTCTGATCCTCTTCTTGGATTCGCATTAAGCCGGTTGCAACCCCGGCCTCTATGCCAGAAGGCAGAGCAAACGCCGCCGGGGCTGGAGCCTCGCCGTTCCGTGCCTTAGCCAAATCGACAACGTTGTCTTGCTCTGGCTTGCGATTGACCAAGTCCTCTGGCGTCTGTTCATAACCGCTTCGCCGGCCCAACACATTACGCAGGCGATAAACCAGAAACCCCGCGATCAGAGCCAGAAAGATCAAGTCGAGAATTTGAAAACTACCGCCCATGTTTGGTCCCGGTCTAAGATGCAGATTAATCTGTGTGGAAGAAGAACAATTGGACGCCCAGCGCCAAAATCGTTCATGATTGGCGGCGCACATCACCGTTCATCCGCTTCCGTCCTCTTGGAAATTAAGCGGTCTCAAGGGAAAGAACAAGCATGCCGTTCCCGTTCGCCCTTCTTCTTCTGGCTTTTCCGCTTTTAGAACTGGCCGGGTTGATTGTCGCCGGATCACGAATGGGTGCTCTGCCCGTTCTGGCCTGGGTGGTTTTAAGCGCGATCATCGGCGCCAATATCCTGCGTATCGCAGGCTGGGCGACCACACGTAAAATTCAAGATGCCATGCGAAAAGGCAGCCTCCCGCTTGCCGAAATGCTGTCTGGTGCCGCCCTTTCCATGGCCGCCATTCTTTTGATTCTGCCCGGCTTCATCAGCGATGCCATTGGCCTGCTGTTGCTGATCGGGCCCTTTCGACGAGTCCTCGGCGGGCTGATCGTCACCCGTGCGACACGGCCTCCAGGAACCGGCGATTCGTCCATCATTGAGGGTGAGTTCACCATTGTCGACACTCCTCCGCCTGCCGACTCCAGACCATCTTCAGGGTCTTTCCCGCCACCGCCAGAGCCACCACAGCCTTAATCAGCGGGATTCTTTTGACCTGGGCTAGGGCTTTCGGCTACGAAAAGGCACCCATCCCTTCACCGGAGAGAATACAATCATGACCGAAGGACAGGACGCCCCGAGCGCCGAAACCCAACTTCCGCCGTTGTCCATCAACGGTCAATTTATCAAAGACTTGTCTTTCGAGGCACCACACGTTCCGGAAATTTTCGCCGATATGGCGAGTGGCGAAGGCCCGTCAATCGGCATTTCCGTTGATGTCAAGGCCTCCCAGCTGCATGGCAACATGTATGAAGTGGACTTGAGCCTCTCGGTTGAAGCCAAAACCGAAGACAAAGTCGCTTTCTTGGCTGAGCTGCTGTTTTGCGGCGTCGTCACCGTCAATGTGCCCGAAGAACACCTCAAGCCCATGCTGTTTATTGAAGTGCCGCGCCACCTGTTCCCGTTCGCCCGTGCGGTGATCGCCAACACCACCCGTGACGCAGGCTTTCCGCCGCTGATGATTGCTCCCATCGACTTTGTTGAAATGTTTCAACAACGCATGGGCGGCGATACCGACGAGGCCGAAGCGTAAGCGCCCCTTCTACAAAAATCACGCTGACACCGCCCTCGGCCATTGCACCGAGGGCGTTTGTTATGCCGCAAAAGTTTTCGTCATGCGGCATAACAATACGCACAGCCAAAGCGACAAGAAGCAAAGGTGCCAATGTCGCGAGACTGAACACACCGACAGTTTGGACGATGAGGCTTGGATGGCGCGGCAATCTGCCGCCCCGCAACACGTGACAAGCGGGCGGCATCAATACACGCTGCATCCTGAACGCCGGGAATCAAAAACTCAGGCTGTGCACACAAACAGATCTTCAGTCCGTGGCTTGCCGCAATCTCGCGAAACATCTCAAGCGCCCGGCGTTTGTCTTCCGCTGACGGGTCTCGTGCCTGCGGCCCTCCGGCTCGTGCTACAGCCTCCAATTTCCGCCGTGTCTTGGCATAAATGTGTGCAAAGGACACCACCACCTCATCGGTGGCCCCGACAACGGCCGCCGCAATCTGTGCAAAATGCATGGCGTGTCTCGCCCACGGCATAGCATCGGTCAAGAGAATCGGGTCATAACGCCACACCACGCGGCCCGGACCAAAACGATTTGTAATCGCATGTAGGGTTTCGACTCCCCGTTCCCAGGATGGAACACCACGTTCCAAATCCGCCCCATATCCGGTTATCGTATATTGCACGACAAACGGCACGCCATCCGCCGCCACCCGATCCAAACACCCAAAAAAGGGTTGCGCCGCCCGCGTCCAGAAAACAATGCCATCCACATCTGCCGGACGCAGGCTAACGCGATAGACTTTGCGGTTATAAGGATTTTCGACCTCGGCAAAGCCCGCCGCCCAGCGCTCTGCAAACCATGGGGCAAAAAACGCAGGAATATCCGTGCGATAACTGGCCGAGACAATCATTGTGCTGCGCCTGATCAGCCATCCAAGGCCGGACACCCACATGCGCACACCGGCTTGCCACACGGCGTTGCAGGGGTTGCGGACTTACCAACCGCCGGTGCCATGATTGCCTTGGCAATCTGGGTGTCGCCGCACTCTGGGCAGGCCATTTTGGCGGCGTCCAGCTCGGCAACGCAAGCCTCACCACTCTGGAACCAAGAATCAAACGTGTGCCCATTGGCACACCGCAAACGATAGTGGATCATCAGAAAACCTCCGGTCTTGGCAATCAACGGCAAAGAGTGCTAATACCACTGCTCGCCGTGCCATATTGTCTGTTGCGGCACGCACGACCTTTACTTATATCGTCCGGTGACAACCGGACAAGAGTTTGCCGCGCACCAGGCCTGTTCCGCCCGCGCGGGGAAGTCTTTGGAACTGAACCGTGGAAACAACGTTCGTCCCTGGGGGTTTCTTGGGGTGCTTGCGAAGGCCTTCCGGTCGAGGCCCCGGAAAACCTGCCGCAACAAAAGAGGTTATAAGATGAGCAAAGTGATCGGTATCGACCTGGGTACCACAAATTCCTGCGTCGCCATTATGGATGGCAAGGACGCACGTGTTATCGAAAACGCCGAAGGCGCACGCACCACGCCATCAATGGTGGCGTTTTCGGATTCTGGCGAGCGTCTGGTCGGCCAGCCCGCAAAGCGTCAAGCCGTTACCAATCCGGAAAACACCTTGTTCGCGATCAAGCGCCTGATCGGGCGCCGCTATGATGACCCGCTGGTGTCCAAAGACAAAGGGTTGGTCCCGTACAAGATCGTTGGCGGCGACAATGGCGATGCTTGGGTCGAATCCGACGGGCAAAAGTACGCGCCAAGCCAAGTTTCAGCTTTCATCCTACAAAAGATGAAAGAAACCGCAGAATCTTTCCTGGGCGAGAAAGTCACCCAGGCGGTGATCACGGTGCCGGCGTACTTTAACGACAGCCAACGCCAAGCAACCAAGGACGCGGGTAAAATCGCGGGCTTGGAAGTTCTACGCATCATCAACGAGCCGACGGCCGCTGCTCTTGCCTATGGCTTGGATAAAAACAACACCGGCATCATCGCGGTCTATGACCTGGGCGGCGGCACCTTTGACGTGTCGGTCTTGGAAATCGGCGATGGCGTCTTCGAAGTGAAGTCCACCAATGGCGACACCTTCCTGGGTGGCGAGGACTTTGACCAACGCATCATCGATTATTTGGCGGATGAGTTCAAAAAAGAGAACGGTATCGACCTCCGCAAGGACCGTTTGGCTCTGCAACGCCTGAAGGAAGCCGCCGAGAAGGCAAAGATTGAGCTGTCCAGCGCGATGCAGACCGACGTCAACCTGCCGTTCATCACCGCCGACCAAAACGGTCCGAAGCACCTGAACGTCAAGCTGACCCGCGCCAAGCTGGAAGCCTTGGTCGAGGACCTGATTGCGCGGACCATCGGTCCATGCAAAGCCGCCTTGAAGGATGCCGGCCTGAAACCCAGCGAGATTGACGAAGTCATCTTGGTTGGCGGGATGACCCGCATGCCGAAAATTCAAGAAGCGGTAAAGCAGTTCTTTGGTCGTGAGCCACACAAGGGCGTTAACCCGGACGAAGTGGTTGCCATCGGTGCCGCGATTCAGGGCGGCGTTCTGAAGGGCGAGGTCAAAGACGTTCTGTTGTTGGACGTGACGCCTCTGTCTTTGGGTATCGAAACTTTGGGCGGCGTCTTTACCCGCCTGATCGATCGCAATACCACCATCCCGACGCGGAAAAGCCAGATCTTCTCTACCGCCGAGGACAGCCAGACGGCCGTCACTATTCGCGTTTTCCAAGGCGAACGCGAAATGGCTGCTGACAACAAGGTGCTGGGACAGTTCGACTTGGTCGGCATTCCTCCGGCGCCGCGTGGATTCCCGCAGATCGAAGTCACCTTTGACATCGACGCTAACGGCATCGTCAATGTTTCGGCCAAAGACAAAGCCACCAACAAGGAACAGGCGATTCGTATTCAGGCCTCGGGCGGTCTGTCTGACGATGAGATTCAGGCCATGGTCCGCGAGGCTGAAACCAACGCCGCCGCCGATAAGGCGCGGCGCGAATTGGTGGAGGCCAAGAACCACGCTGATGCCTTGATGCATTCGACGGAAAAGAGTCTTGCGGAACATAGCAATAAGGTTCCGCCAGAGGTCAAGACTCAGATCGAGGCCGATATTGCCGCGCTCAAAGACGTTGCCGGTGGCGAAGACCTCGAAGCGATTACCACCAAGACCGCAGCTCTGGCACAGTCGGCGATGAAGTTGGGCGAGGCCATGTACAAAGACCAAGCCGAAGCCGCTCCGAATGCTGGACCTGACGCGGAAGCCTCTGCGGGCCATTCCGCTGATGAGACCGTTGTCGACGCTGACTTCGAAGAAGTCGACAACAGCAAGAAGTAATCCGGAGTTTCCCATACCCCACAACGGGCGGAGCCTTTCCATGGTTCCGCCCGTTGCAAAAGGGGCCGGAAAGAAAACGATGACGGGCGCGGGACGCCGGATCCTTGCCACGGGATCGCCGGACACCCGCCAATGCGAGGTGGCGGTTGACTAAGCGTGATTATTACGAGGTTTTGGGAGCTTCCCGAACGGCCTCAGCAGACGAATTGAAAAAGGCCTATCGAAAGCTGGCTATGCAATATCACCCGGACCGCAATCCGGGGGATCAAGAGGCCGAGCACGCCTTCAAGGAAATCAACGAAGCTTACGAAATCCTGAAAGACGAGCAAAAACGTGCCGCCTATGACCGATATGGTCACCGCGCCTTTGCCCAAGGCGGTGGTGCCCCTGGAGGGGGCGGTGGTTTCGATTTTGAATTCGCGTCCGGGTTCTCTGACATCTTCGATGAAATGTTCGGTGACTTCATGGGCGGGGGGCGCCGTGGCGGCCAAGGAGCCATGCGTGGTGCAGATTTGCGCTACAACATGGCGATTTCCTTGGAAGAAGCCTTTGCGGGCGTAAAAACCACCATCGAAGTTCCGTCCTCGGTATCCTGCGATGCCTGCAAAGGAAGCGGCAGTAAGAACGGGGCCGAACCCGTCGTCTGCCCAACCTGTCGTGGCACGGGAAAAGTCCGAGCCCAGCAGGGTTTCTTTACCATTGAGCGGGCCTGCCCGACCTGTCATGGTCAGGGCCGCGTGATTAAGGACCCATGCACCGCGTGTGGCGGCTCCGGCCGCGTGCAACGTTCCAAAACCCTGCAAGTCGCTGTCCCCGCCGGTGTGGAAGAAGACACCCGAATTCGTCTCTCCGGCGAAGGTGAAGCCGGACTGCGTGGCGCACCTTCCGGTGATCTCTATATTTTCTTGTCCATCAAGCCACACCGAATTTTCCAGCGTGATGGGGCAGACATCTATTGTACCATGCCGATCCCGATGACCACCGCTGCCTTGGGGGGCTGCGTCGAAGTCCCAACCATCGACGGAGGACGCACCACGGTGGAGATTCCGCGCGGCACCCAAAACGGTGCACAATTCCGCCAAAAGAACAAAGGTATGAGTGTCTTACGCAGTCCGGCACGCGGTGATATGTTCGTGCGAACCGTGGTGGAAACCCCCGTCAATCTGTCGAAGCGGCAGGAGGAAATCTTGCGCGAATTCGCAGAAGAAGCCGGAGACGACCACAGCCCGGAATGCAGTAGCTTTTTCCAGAAAGTGAAAGAATTCTGGGAAGATCTGACGGACTAACCGGCGGGCCTTGACGCCTTGCCACCCAAACAAGGGGGAGCCACCATGAAAATCGGAATCGTCGGATGTGCAGGCCGCATGGGCCGCATGTTGATGAAACAGGTTCTGGAAACCGAAGGTGCCGAACTTGCGGGCGGCAGCGAACGAGCGGGTTCCCCGTTCATCGGACAGGATCTCGGCGTCTTGGCCGGAGGACAGCCAGACGGTATGCTCGTCGGTGACAGTGCACATGCCCTGTTTGCCGCCTCTGATGCGGTGATCGACTTCACGGTCCCCGCTGCATCCTGCGAAAACGCTGCCCTCGCAGCAGAAACCGGAACGCCGCTGGTGATCGGCACTACCGGCCTGACCGCCGCGCATTTAGACACCATTCGGGCCTGTTCTGAAAAAGTTGCGATCATGCAATCATTCAACATGAGCATGGGAATCAACTTACTGGCCGATCTGGTGCGCCGCGCCGCCGCCGCGCTGCCCGACACCTTTGATATCGAAATCGTCGAAATGCACCACAAGCATAAAGTCGATGCCCCCTCCGGGACCGCCCTTCTGTTGGGATCTGCCGCAGCCAAGGGCCGCGATGTCGATCTTGATGCCGTCTCTCAACGGGTTCGCGACGGATATACCGGCGAACGCAACCGTGGTGACATCGGCTTCGCCACCTTGCGCGGCGGGGATGTCGTCGGCGAACATACGGTCATCCTGGCCGGAGCCGGAGAACGCATCGAACTCACCCATCGTGCCACCACCCGCGTCATCTTCGCTGCCGGAGCCGTCCGTGCCGCGCAGTGGCTGGTCGGCCACAAACCCGGCCTGTATTCCATGACCGACGTTCTCGGGCTGTAAGCCTTCGCCAAAAGAGTTCGCGGAGGGTCTCAGACCCTCTGCACCTCCCATAACGTCTTAGTCTTTCGCGAAGCGAGATCATTTCTCCTCTGTTACAGACAGGGTTTTGTGATGTGACGCGCAAAAATCAAAACAGGGATCAAAGGGGCGTCGCCCCTTTGCGGGGTTCAGGGGCAAAGCCCCGAGTATAATGACGAGAGGGCATTATGCCGACGGCGTTGAGCGAATCTGAAATCCGGGAGATCTTCACGCGTCTCCGGGCCGCCAATCCAGAGCCAAAAGGTGAGCTGGATTTCGTCAATCCCTATACCTTGTTGGTTGCCGTGGTCCTCTCCGCACAAGCCACCGATAAGGGCGTGAACAAAGCCACAGGGCCGCTGTTTGCCAAAATCGACACTCCGGAAAAGATGGTTGCCCTGGGCGAGGAAAACTTAGCCGAAGCCATTCGCACCATCGGCCTTTACAAAACCAAGGCCAAGCACGTCATTGCGTTAAGCCAACGACTGGTTTCCGACTTTCATGGCATCGTCCCGCAAGACCGTGCCGTCCTGGAATCTCTGCCCGGCGTCGGCCGCAAGACCGCGAATGTGGTGCTGAATATTGCCTTTGGTGAACCGACCCTCGCGGTGGATACCCATGTTTTCCGCTTCGGCAACCGTACCGGCCTTGCTCCGGGAAAGACACCCTTGGATGTGGAAAAGGGACTGGAAGCAGCGATCCCAGCGGAATTCAAGCACCACGCCCACCACTGGCTGATCCTCCACGGACGCTATGTCTGTAAAGCCCAACGCCCCCAATGCCCGGTCTGTATCCTCGCCGACCTCTGTCGTTACGAAGATAAAACGATTTAAGTGAAGGCACGGCTCCGTGGGCTCTGCCCACACCCGCAAAGGGGCTCAGCCCCTTTGATCCCAGAACATCCCCCCATCACCCCATCACACGTCCCACGCAAACATAAGCACAGACCTCACCTGAGCCGGAAGCGGAAGGGCGGCTGTGGGCGGGCTGAGTGAAATGCCGCCATTTGAGCTGCTGCCGGTTCATCAAAACATCTTAACTCGGCGTCCTTCAAACCGGATTGTCTGGAGTGAGTCCAACCCAAAGGAGACTTACACCGTAGTTCATTCGCCGAAGCTGTTTCGAGATGCTCATTAGGGCGACTTTGCTAAAGAAGGGGAGTGTTGGGTTTCCCTCATGTAAGAGCGCGTAGACGATTTCATAGTCGGCCGGGTTAGGCCTGTCCGCCGGGATTAGCTCCACGATCTCTGGCATTGCCTCCCGAATTTGTGCTCTAAGCGGTGGGTGGTCGAGAAATGCCTCGGCAGATACCTGTCCTTGCAGGAACAGATGACTCAGTGTTTGTGACTTACTACGGCGCTTCACATGTACGAGTTGCCGACCATCGGTCAGAATGTCACAGAATTCGACCCGACCACGCTCTCCTTCGAAGTTCACGAGCCTTTTGTCGTAAAGATACATCCCTGCTTGGGCTGTGGCCGCACGGGCATTGTAGTCGCCCTCCTTTTCGCCAGCGGTGTAGAAAGGGAGCTGGAGGGTAGATAACGGAATTTCCACCATGGCTGCGTTGACGATGGCGACGAAATCATCCTTGACCACATACCATTCGTCCGATGCGAGAATGTGGAGCTGGTCGTTGAACTGAACCTCTGCGCATAGACATTTGAACACGGACCATTGGTCACGGAACGGCCCATCATCGTTCGCGACACGAACCTTGTCCGATTTCAGATGTGCAAGCGTGACGGCATGCTCCTCGTCAAAGAGGGCCAGATAATCATGCAGACGAAGATCATCGAACGTATCCGCCCGTAAGCGACCCGAGAATTTGAACCGGTCGACATTCTGATAGTCGATGATTTCCGGTGGCGCGAGATGGATGCCGTCGATTTCCCCATTCTGCAATCGGTTGACTAGGTTCTGGTTGAGTTGGTCTATGCGTAAACGATCCCGTATGGGTGTGATCTTGCCATACCAAGGAAACAGCTCCCGGTATGCCGTATCATTGAATGAGTTGATGATCGTCAGACCTTTATCGTCGATCCCGTTATAATCGACCTCGCAACTTAGCTTGAGTCCGTCGTTTCCTGTCAGTGTCCCCCCAAACGCTTCGTCTGCCGATTTTCCGGTAATTGCCTGAAGAATGATGCTCGATGTATCGACACCGAAATCGAAGATTTCGCCGATCCGGCTATTCTGCGAGCGAGTCTGAATAGTTGAATCTTCGGGCCTACGCGTGTCGATGCTCTTGATCCGCTCGCGACCGAGCCGGTTCAGCGCTACCTTCAATCCGAACTGGCTCTCCAGCGCTTCCGGGCGAAGCTCCTGAAATCCCATCCCGAAGCAGACGGCAAGCCATCTGTGCTGCGGATCGGTGCCCTCGGTAGCGAGATCGATACCAACAAACAGGATCGCAGCTGCTTGCCCACCGTAGAGTCCATCGAATTGGGCCCGGTCAGCAGCATTGAAAAACGATATCCAGCCGGGAGGAGAGTTGTATGCCTGGCCTGCGAACAGACGCTTGTTTTCGGGGTTACCAGTAAGGGGCTTTTCATCTAGCCGATGTTGCTCCTTGAGCGCATTAGCTGGATCTGCAACATGCGCTTTCAGCAGCCGGAATGTATATGATCTTTTGGCCATAGCATACTCCCCCACAAGTAGCGCCAGCTATGATAGAGGTTGTTGAACGATTCACGCCCCAAATGCGGGAATTGAGTATGCGTAGCACTGGATTTCAAGGCATACCAAGTTTGATGCTTATAAAGCGTATCCTACGGGTGGCTGCTTTCCGAAAGCCTACAATCTGGCACTAATGACCAGAAGGGGCGTACTGCTGACGTAATTCGTTGTTTTATGAAATGTTGCATCGGCCAGATGTTGTGAAAGTCAGCGTTATGGGAGGTGTGGAGGGTCTGAGACCCTCCACGGTAATCTTACTTTTTCTGCACAGTTTTCGCGCTATCGCACGGCCAAGTGGGCCTGCAAGGACAGAACCCGCGCAGCCTGTCGATTTTTTGCTGGCTCAGGTCGATGAGACATCCCAGGCATACCCTGACTGAGTCTACGTCCTAAGACATCGTTCTTTTAGTCCGGTATTATGTCGTTTGGATTGGGTGCCAGAGATGTGGTGATATCGGCTTTTGGGCGATCACGCAGTTGTTTGCCGGTAACCATGAAATAGGTGAGTTCGGCAACGTTGGTGCTGTGATCACCGACCCGCTCAACATTTTTTGCGATAAATAACAAGTGGGTGCATGCCGAGATCTGGCGCGGGTCTTCCATCATGTAGGTGAGAATCTCTCGGAACAGGCTGGAATAAATCGCGTCGATTTCGTCGTCATGCTCCCAAACGGCGACCGCTTGTTGTGCATCGCCTTCGACGAAGGCGTTGGTGGCGGCGTGAAGCTGACGTTTGACCATTTGCATCAAGCGGACCACGGCACGGGAGGCCGGGACCATGGGCTGAGTGTTCAAAACCATGGATCGTTTGGCGGCATTGGCGGCGTAGTCGGCCACGCGTTCAAAGGCACTGGCGGCGGAAAGGGCACTGATCACGAGTCGCAGATCATCCGCGACGGGTGCACGCAGAGCCAGAAGGTGCAGTGTCTTTTGATGGATCTCGGCTTCCAAGCGGTCGATTTCCTGGTCACGTTTGATGACCTCGGCGGCCAAGCGATCATCGCGTTCCAGAAGAGCGCGTGCGGCCTCTTCAATCTGGTTTTCCGCCATACCGCCAATCCGGGCGATGGATTTCAAGAGGTCGGCCAGTTCACGGTCCAAAGCCTTGGTGGTGTGTGGCAAGTTCAGGTTGGGCATGATGTCCTCGGGTGGTGTCTAGGCCTGTTGTTGCAGGCGATGCGAAGGGGAATCCGAATGGGTGGAAAGGGGTTGGGCGATTGGCAGATAGGCGGTGAAGATGCTGCCTTGGCCCAGGGAACTGTCGATGGTCAAGACCCCACGGTGGCGGCTCATCACGTGCTTGACGATGGCCAAGCCCAGACCGGTTCCGCCCATTTTACGAGAACGGGCGGAATCGACGCGGTAAAATCGTTCGGTAAGGCGGGGAATGTGGTCTTGGGCAATGCCTTCGCCGTGGTCTCGTACCGCGACAGCAACCACCGGGCCTTGTGTATCTCGGGGCATGCTAACGGGGCCACGATCCAGGGCAGCAATGCTGATCGTAATGTCGGTTTCGGCAAGCGTATATTTTATGGCGTTCTCGATCAGGTTTTGAAACACTTGAGTGAGTTCGTCGGCCTCGCCGCGCACGGGCGGTAGAGTCTTCGGTGCCGTGACGGAGACGGTGACCTTACGGGCTTGTGCCTTTGGTTCCAGGCTTTCGATAACCGACGAAATGACACGCCGGATATCAACTTCTTGTGACGGTTGTGTGTGCTCGTTGAGCTCGATTCGCGACAAGGACAGCAGGTCTTCGATCAGGCGTGCCATGCGTGCGGCCTGTTCTGCCATGATGCCAAGAAAGCGATCCCGGGCCTCCGTGTCGTCATGGGCAGGACCGCGCAGGGTGTCGATGAAGCCGATCAGGGACGACAAAGGCGTTCGCAGTTCATGACTGGCATTGGCGACAAAATCGGCACGCATTTGTTCCATGCGGCGGATTGTTGTGATGTCGTGAAAGGCAATCAGGATGGCGGCGTTGCCAGCCAGTTCATCAGGAAGAGGCCGGATACTGACGATAAAGCGGCGTTCCACCGGAATGGGCAGGGAAAATTCCAGTTCACGCCCACCGTTTCCGATTTGGTCAAGGGCTTCCAGAATCGGCGGGTGGCGCACCAAGCTGGAGACATCACGTCCAGTCAGATTGCGTCCAAAGAGATTCCGGGCGGCCATATTGGCACGAACCACACAGTGATTGGTGTCCAGCATGACCACGGCATCGGGGAGGGCGTCGAAGACGTCTTCAAGAGACCGTGCGGATTGGTCTGATGCGGCGAGTGAACGGCGCATTTCTCGGCGCATTTGGGAAAGGGCGAAGGCTGCGGCGGCTGCCACGCCTTGGGTCCGCATTTCGGGTGTTGGCGGTGAAGATCCTTGGGAGAGATCTTGAACGAATCGCAACAGACGAGACAGATCAATCAGAGGTGCCAGGGAGAACAGGGCGGTGAGCCCGGCAATTGACAGAAAAGCCAGCCCAGCATCCATCATGGAAAGGCGCTTTATGGTGATTAAAGCCGTTAAAATTAAAGCAGAAGGCAGGAGGGCCAAGGTAAACCAGCGAAAGGCGCGGCCAAGGACCGTCGGCCGACCCAGAGAGGGGGTTACAGACGTGTCCTCGGTGTTTGGTTCGGTCATTTGTTCGTGTGGGTCCGTTGGGCCGCCCATGATCAGTCCTTGTCCCGCGTTTTCGCTCGATGGCATCGTCTTTGCCGGAAAAATATGGCGTGTGTTTCGTTAACGTTAAACCCACAAGATGGCCGATGAGTCTCGCACACATTGATGGTGCGTTCCGATGACGATTTTTTGAAAAGAAAAACGCGGCGAGAAAACCCTCGCCGCGTTTGGCTTGATAAGCAAGGCGGCATGGAGCCTTTATGCTGATGGAGCACACAGAGAAATGGTGTGTGCCAAACGCTCCGTCAGGGATTGGCGATAGGCATCCATGTCGGCAATTGGTTTTTGCGCGACGCCGCTTTTCATGGCGGCTTCGGCGATGGCGACCGGCACCCGCGTGATCAAACGCGGATCGAACGGCACGGGCAGAATGTATTCACGGCCAAAAACCATCTGACGACCTGAGTATGCCGCAGCGACCTCAGGCGGAAGCTCTTCGCGGGCAAGCATGGCAATGGCTTGAGACGCGGCTAGCTTCATGTCCAGGTTGATGGTGGTGGCGCGGACATCCAATGCTCCACGGAAGATGTAGGGAAAACCCAACAGGTTGTTGACCTGGTTGGGATAATCCGAACGTCCGGTAGCAACGATGGCGTCATCGCGAACCGCGTGGGCTTCCTCTGGCGTGATCTCCGGATCGGGATTGGCCATGGCGAAGATGATCGGGTCTTTGGCCATGGACTTAACCATTGCCGGGGTCAGCGCCCCTTTTTTCGAGAGACCGAGGAAGACATCCGCGCCTTTAATTGCGTCTTCCAAGGTGCGGGCATCGGTTTTCGCCGCGTGTTTGGTTTTCCACGGGTTCAGATCTTTGCGATCCTTGTGGATGACACCCTTGGTGTCGACCATTGTTACGTCGGTGACACCCATGCCCTTAATCAGCTCGACGCAGGCGATGGCTGCTGCGCCCGCGCCGCTGACGACCATCTTTACCGAAGCGAAATCACGCCCGGTCAAGAACAATGCATTGGTCATCCCGGCCAGAGCGGTAACCGCCGTGCCATGTTGATCGTCGTGGAAGACCGGAATGTTCATCAGCTTTTGCAGGCGCTCTTCAATCACGAAGCATTCCGGCGCGGCGATGTCTTCCAGGTTGATGCCGCCAAAAGTCGGCCCCAGATAGCGGACGCAATTGATAAAGGCGTCGGCATCCTTGGTATCGACTTCCAAGTCGATGGCGTCGATATCGGCAAAGCGTTTGAAAAGGACGGCCTTGCCTTCCATAACGGGCTTCGAGGCCAAGGCCCCTAAGTCACCAAGCCCGAGGACGGCTGTGCCGTTGGAAATCACCGCGACGCTGTTGCCCTTGATGGTGTAATCATAGGCGGTGTCGGGGTCTTTCTCGATTTCTAGGCACGGTGCGGCAACGCCTGGGGAATAGGCAAGCGAGAGATCCCGCTGCGTGTTCAGCGACTTTGTCGGTAAAATCTCGATCTTTCCCGCACGCCCCATTGTGTGGAGGGCCAGGGCCGCGATCTCAAGATCAGTTTTTTTATCGGTTGATGTGTCCATGATGATTGGTTCGTCTCCTGCGCTTTGGCTAGCGTTTTTCGCTTTATTTTTGATTGTGGCGAGTCGTTGCAGAGGCCCCACAGGATTCGGGAGCTTTTCGTGTATATCACATTATTCGGAAAAGTGTTGGGGTTTACGTGAAATTTAATTACGAAAAGGGGCAGCGTTCCAGCCCTATTACCAGGAGTGGGTTTTTTGTGGAGAGCGAGATTATGACCATAAATCCGTACGAAGGTGTGAAATGAGTGGGGAAATATTGTCCACAAAAGATGCGGATAAAGTCACACCCTTGATGCAGCAATATCTCAGCATCAAGGCGGATCATCCTGGGTGTTTACTGTTTTATCGTATGGGTGACTTCTATGAGATGTTTTTTGATGACGCCATAGCCGCGTCTGCCGCTCTGGATATTTCACTGACCAAACGCGGCACACATCAGGGCGAACCGATTCCGATGTGTGGCGTGCCGCACCATGCCTATGAAGGGTATTTGGCGCGTTTGATCCAAAAAGGCTTCAAGGTCGCGATTTGCGAACAGATGGAGAATCCTGCAGAAGCCAAAAAACGTGGGGCCAAATCAGTGGTGGAGCGTGCGGTGATTCGCACCGTGACCCCCGGAACGTTGACGGAAGAAACCCTTCTGGATGCGCGAACGGCAAATTATTTGCTGGCGGTGGGTCGTGTTCACGATGAGATCGGCGCGGCATGGTTGGATCTGTCTACCGGTGGGTTTTCAGCGCGGTCCTGCGACGAAGCCGGCCTGCCCGCGTTGATTGAGCAATTGGCTCCGGGCGAGATTCTGGTCGCGCAAAGACTTCTGGAAGATGCAACGTTTTATGATCTGTGGGCACGGTTAAAACCCATTGTTACGCCCTCTCCGGATGTTCGTTTCGATAGCGAAAGTTGTGCCCGTCGTTTGACGGAAAGTTTCGGCGTGGCGACGTTGGATGGATTTGGTGCCTTTACCCGAGCCGAAATTTCCGCTGCGGGGGCGGTGTTGGATTATGCGGTGCTGACCCAAGCCGGACGGCTGCCTTTGGTCCGGCCCTTGGTTCGGGTCGGGCGTGGATCGGTTATGGAAATCGATGCGGCAACGCGGCGCAGTCTGGAATTGGTGCAAACACAAAACGGGGATCGCAAAGGTAGCTTGCTGGCCACTATTGATCGCACGATCACGGGACCGGGGGCACGGTTGCTGGGCGAACGGGTGAATCAGCCCTTGACCGATCCGGCGCGGATTGTGCGGCGTCAGGATGATGTGGCGTTTTTTGTGGATCGTCCGGAGACTCGCGAAGCCGTGCGCCGCGTGTTGCGCCATTGTCCAGATGTGGCGCGGGCTTTAACGCGGTTGTCATTGGGGCGCGGTGGCCCACGTGATGTTCTGGCGATTCGCGACACCTTGGCGCAGTTGCCAGAGATCCAAAGACTTTTGGTGGTGGAAAGCCCGGACGGCTTGCTGCCGGAAGGACTCTTACGTTGTCATGCCGCGTTTGGCGACCACCGTACTTTGGTCGAGCGTTTGACTCGCGCGATGGCCGATGAGCCGCCATTGATGGCTCGTGATGGTGGCGTGATTCGCACGGGCTATGCGCCAGAGTTGGACGAGCTTCGCATGCTTCGTGATGACAGTCGCCGTCTGATCGTGGACCTGCAAACCCGTTATGCCGCAGAGACCGGCATCGCGTCGTTAAAAATTAAATTCAATAACGTTCTCGGTTATTTCATTGAGACATCGCAACGAAATGCCGAGCCGCTGATTGCGGATAAGGCACGCTTCATCCATCGCCAGAGCATGGCCAACGCCATGCGATTCACCACAGTCGATCTTTCAAACTTGGAGGATCGGGTGCGTGGCGCGGCGGAAAAGGCCTTGGCGCTAGAGCTCACCCTTTTTGCTGACATCGTCGGTGAAGTCCTTGGTCGTGCAATGGATTTGCTGCGTGTTGGGCAGGCGCTGGCGATTTTGGATGTGGCCGCGGGTTTGGCAAATTTGGCGGTGTCACGATCTTATATCAGGCCACAAATCACCGATGACACACAGTTTTTTGTGCGCGGTGGACGGCATCCGGTGGTTGAAGCGGCGCTTTCTGATCGAGATGCGGGGAAATTCGTTTCTAATGACTGTGTTTTTGACGAGAATTCGCGAATTTGGTTGATTACAGGCCCAAATATGGCCGGAAAAAGCACTTTTTTACGGCAAAATGCGTTGATTGCGATTCTGGCGCATATCGGTTCCTTCGTTCCTGCCGATTCTGCGAAAATTGGTGTCGTTGATCGCCTGTTCAGTCGTGTCGGTGCGGCGGATGATTTGGCCAGTGGGCGCTCAACGTTTATGGTCGAAATGGTTGAAACCGCCGCTATTTTGCATCAAGCGACAGATCGCTCCTTGGTCATTCTGGATGAAATTGGACGCGGCACCGCGACGTATGACGGCATGGCGATTGCTTGGGCGGTGGTTGAGCATTTGCATGATGTCAATCACTGCCGTGGATTGTTTGCGACTCATTATCATGAATTAAAAGCCTTGGCCGCTAAGCTCCCTGCCCTTGCGCCCTATACCATGCGAATCAAAGAGTGGAAGAACGACTTGGTTTTCTTGCACGAGATCGCGCCGGGGATTGCAGATCGTTCTTATGGCATTCATGTGGCCCGATTGGCTGGGTTGCCTGCTGCTGCGGTGGGGCGTGCCGAAGCCGTTTTGCAAACCATTGAAAATGGAGAGAAAGAATCCGCAGCGACGCGCCTAGCCGATGATCTGCCACTGTTTTCTGCCGCACGGGCTCAGGCCAAGGTCCCCAAATCGCGCGAAGACCCCTTGCGTCGGGCGGTGGTGGATTTGGTGCCCGATGCGATGACCCCGCGCGAGGCGCTTGATGCGCTTTATCGTCTTCAGGGTTTGGTGCATGACGAAGGGGAAGGCTGATTGCGAAAGATGCCGGTTTTTCCGGCGCTCGTGCAGGTGCTTCAAATTCTTCTAAGAATGCTCTAGGGTTTTTGGCGTGCGCCCTTTGGGCTGTCAGGGATTGCTGAAACATGGACACAACGACAATGCGCCCGGGAACGGTTGCGTGTGACTGGGGTGCGGATCAAGCCCGTCTTGGGTGCTCCGGTATTGCGCCTGAGTTTCTGGCGGAAATTCCGAATCCGGAACAAATTATCCGCTGTGATGAAATGGTGGAGCGGCTGGAATCTCTTTGGCTGGCGTCGGGTGGTGATGCGGTAAAGGCACGTCCCAGCGTTTTGGCTTTGTTTAAGACGGCGTTGAAAAACGGGTCAGAAGAGATCCAGCGTCGTTTCGAAACCGGCACGGCAAACGGCACCCAGGTGGTTCGTGCCCAAGCGTTTTTGGTTGATCGCATTGTGCATGCGTTGATGGAATTGGTGGTTAAGCGCGTCTATGGCACGGGGGTGCGGACCACCGGTGAAACCTTGACTTTGGCGGCGGTTGGCGGTTATGGGCGCGGCGAACTCAGCCCACATTCCGATATCGATTTGTTGTTTCTACTGCCTTACAAGGCAACCGCTTACCACGAAAAAGTGGTGGAGTACGCCCTTTATATCCTGTGGGATTTGGGGTTGAAAGTTGGACATTCGACACGATCCCCGGACGAATGCGTGCGTCAGGCCAAGGACGACAGCACGGTTAAAACCGCGCTTCTGGAGTGTCGGAGGCTGTGGGGCGACCAAGCTTTGTTTGACGAGGCCCGTCGTCGTTATTGGGATGATGTGGTGGCCGGTGGAAGTGCGGCCTTTATCGAGCAAAAATTGACGGAACGTGACGAGCGTCACGAGCGGACGGGGTGTTCCCGCTATGTGTTAGAGCCGAACATCAAGGAGGGTAAGGGGGGATTGCGTGATCTGCACACCTTATTCTGGATCGCGAAGTACACCTATGGCGTCACCTCGGCCGAGGACTTGGTGGACCGAGGGCTTTTGTCGCCAGAGGCGGTGCGGACCTTTTCGCGGGCGCAGAATTTCCTGTGGACGGTGCGTTGCCATATGCATTACCTGACCGGCCGTGCCGAAGATCGCTTGACGTTTGACCTCCAACCAGAAATTGCCCGACGCATGGGATATAAAAAGCGGAGTGGGCAAAAAACCGTCGAACGCTTCATGAAGCACTATTTCTTGGTTGCCAAGGATGTTGGTGACCTGACGCGCATGGTTTGCGCGGTGTTGGAGGAGCAAAACAAGCGGCGGCTGCGTTTTGGTTTGGGGCTGTCTCGAAAACGTACCACGCCAGAAGGTTTCGTTATCGAAAAGAATCGCGTGGGTCTCGGTTCTGATGATCTTTTTGCGAAGGACCCGGTGAACATTTTGCGCTTGTTTTACACGGCGCAGGACTTGGGGCAGAACATCCATCCCCATGCTTTGAAACGCGTTACCGAGGAGCTGTCACGGGTTAAAGGGTTGCGCCGCAATGCGGTCGCCAACAGTCTGTTCTTGGAGATTCTGGCGCATCCGAAAAACCCAGAGAGTGTGTTACGCAAGATGAACGAGTGCGGAGTCTTTGCTCGTTTCGTCCCAGAATTCGGGCGTGTGGTGGCGCAGATGCAATACGATATGTATCACGTCTATACCACGGATGAGCACACCATCCATACGGTGGGGATTCTGCACGATATCGAATTGGGGCGATATGCCCACGACATGCCGACCGCAACCGAATTGTTTCCCTTGATCCAGTCACGTCGTGCGCTTTATGTCGCCATGTTGTTGCATGACATTGCCAAGGGTTCGGGCGAGGATCATTCAGTGGCCGGTGCCCGTATTGCGTTGACGTTGGGACCACGATTCGGTTTGACCGAGGAAGAAACTGAAACCGTGTCTTGGCTGGTGCGGAATCACCTGATTATGTCCAAGGTGGCGTTCAAGCGCGATCTTGACGATCCGAAGGCCATTGCGGACTTTGCCGATCAGGTGCAAAGCCCTGAACGCCTTCGCTTGTTGCACATTTTGACGTGTGCCGATATTCGCGGCGTTGGCCCCGATATTTGGAATGCCTGGAAGGCTCAGTTGCTGCGTGCGCTCTACCTCCGTACGTTGGACCGCATCACCGGTGGTTTGGCCCCTTCGGCATTGGCGGGGGCTTCGGCGGAACAAGAGGCGTTTGCCAAGGAGTCTCTGCGTGCGCGGTTGGCCGATTGGCCAGAGGATCTGGTGACGCGTTATGTCGAGCGTGGCTATCGGGCCTACTGGTATTCTTTTTCTGCGGAAGATCACGAGCGCCAAGCCCGCATTATGCGTGCGGCCGATGCTGCCAAAGAGGCCCTGTCCGTGGTTTGCCGCGTCGACCCCGAGACCGCTCACACCGAGATTATGGTCTATACCGCTGATCACCCCGGCTTGTTCTCAAAAATCGCGGGGGCCATGGTCCTGGCTTCGGCGTCCATTTTGGACGCCCGCATCACCACATTCTCTGATGGTATGGCGATGGATGTGTTCACGGTACAGGGTTTGGATGGGGAAGCCTATACCGACATTCCGCGCCTGGAACGAGCCATTACCAAGGTTTTGAAAGGCGATGTGCAAATCCGCCGCGAAGTGGCGGCGCGACCAGCGCGGGGTCTGAAGCGTATGAATGTGTTTACGGTGCCACCACGGGTTTTGATCGACAATACCGCATCGTCGGCGCACACCTTGATCGAAATCAATGGGCGTGATCGTCCGGGTTTGCTTTATGACGTAACTGCCGCGTTGCGTGATCTGGGGCTTCAAATCAACTCGGCGCACATTTCGACCTATGGCGAGCGCGTTGTTGACGTGTTCTATGTCAAAGATGTGTTTGGCATGAAAGTGTCGCACGAAGAAAAGCTCAAGCAAATTCGGCATGGCCTTTTGGATGCGATTGATCCCCCTGTTCCGCAAACGGGTGATGCCACGGACAGAAAGGCGAATGACGCATGAGCCTTTATCGCGCCGTGGCTACGGTTGGCGGATTTACTCTGATCAGTCGCATCACTGGTTTTGTGCGAGATGTCTTGCTGGCCCAGGTCTTAGGTGCGGGAATGCAGGCCGATGCGTTTTTCGTCGCCTTTAAGTTTCCTAACTTGTTTCGCCGTTTGTTTGCCGAGGGCGCATTTTCTGCGGCTTTCGTTCCGTTGTTTGCACGAAAGTTGGAAGGCGAGGGTCAGGCTGCCGCGAAGGCCTTCTCCGATACCATCTTTGCGGTTCTTGCCTTGGTTCTCATCGGCATGGTCTTGGTCATGGAGATTATTATGCCCTGGGCGATTACGGCCTTTGCTCCGGGGTTCGTCGCGGTGCCGGGAAAGATTGCCTTGGCCGGGGACTTGGCACGCATTGCCTTCCCGTATCTGTTTTTTATTGCCTTGGTTTCGCTGCTTTCCGGGGTTCAGAACGCGATGGGGCGTTTCGCTGCGGCTGCTGCTGCGCCGATTTTGCTGAACGTATGCTTGATTGCGGCGGTCCTCGGGTATGGGTCGTTATGGCAGGGGAATGGACCCGGCCATGTCTTGGCTTGGGCGGTTTCTGTGTCTGGTGTCGTGCAATTTGCCTGGCTGTTGCTCAATACCCGCAGAAGCGGCATGGGGCCAGGGTTGGTGTTGCCGCGTTTGACCCCAGACGTTCGCAGGCTTGGGCGGCGCATTGTGCCAGGCGTCGTCGGCATGGGGGTTTATCAAATCAATCTGCTGGTTGATACTGTGATTGCGTCCTTGGTCAGTGAAGGCGCGGTATCTTGGCTGTATTACGCGGATCGGGTTAATCAGCTGCCGTTGGGGGTGGTGGGCATTGCGATTGGCACGGCCTTGCTGCCAATGCTGTCCCGACAGATCAAATCCGGGCGCGATGATGTCGCACACCACACGCAAAATCGCGGCATGGAATTCGCCTTACTTTTGACCGTTCCCGCTGCTGCCGCGTTGGCCTGTTTGGCCGCGCCCATCGTGATGACCTTATTTGAACGCGGAGCCTTCACGGTTGAGGACACCACGGCCACCAGCTTGGCCTTGATGGCGTTTGCCTTTGGTCTGCCGGCTCATGTCTTGGTGAAGGTTTTGGTGCCAGGGTTTTTCGCGCGAGAAGACACCACAACGCCGGTGCGGATTGCGGTCGTTTGCTTGGCGTCCAACTTGGTCCTGAATGTGATTCTGATGCGGCCTTTGGGGCATGTCGGCATTGCCGTGGCAACCGCTGTATCCGCTTGGTTGAATGCGGGATTGCTGGGCTATGTGTTGCATCGGCGCGGGCATTTCCTCCTGGATGCGCGGATGAAAAGCCGAGCTCCGCGTATTGCCGCTGCCGCTGCCGTTATGGCGGGTCTGTTGCTGGTGGGACAAGGATTTGGTTCCGAGATTCCGATCTTTGTTGCGGCACCGGCGTGGGGGCGCCTGATGATTCTGATTGGCCTCGGCGGTTTGGTTTATGGCATTGCCGCCCGGGTTTTGGGAGCAGCCTCGGTTGCCGAACTGCGTGCCGCTCTGCGTCGGGGGTAAAAGGCGTTGGTTAGGACGTAAACTCATAAATCGCTGGTTTCCAACGCCTTGTTTTTTACGGTTTGGGCTTTTGGCATTATATTTAGGACCGGTGCCTTGCCCTGGGCCGCGAAATGGGGGATACCTCGAACGGGCCGACGACAGTGCCGCCGACCTTTGGTCTTTCGGCAAGCAACAGAGTCTTTAGAAAATGAATCGGATTTTTTCGGGTATTCAGCCATCTGGCAATCTTCATCTTGGCAACTATCTTGGCGCGATGAGGAATTGGGTCGATTTGCAACACGACTATGAATGCATCTTTTGCATGGTCGACATGCATGCGATTACCGTTTGGCAAGATCCGGCAGCACTGCGAGCACAAACACGAGAACTTGCGGCTGGGATGATCGCTGCAGGCATTGATCCAGAAAAGAATGTTTTGTTCGTGCAAAGCCAAGTTCCGGCGCACGCCGAGCTGGCCTGGGTCTTCAATTGCGTTGCACGCATGGGCTGGTTGAGCCGTATGACCCAGTTCAAAGAAAAGGCAGGGAAGAACAAGGAAAATGTTTCGGTTGGCCTGTTTGCCTACCCCTGTTTGATGGCGGCTGATATCCTGGTTTACAAGGCAACCCATGTGCCGGTTGGCGAGGATCAGAAACAGCATTTGGAACTGGCGCGTGATGTTGCCCAGAAGTTCAATTCGGATTACGGGAAGGATGTTTTTCCTTTACCGGAGCCGTTGATCTTGGGTGCCGCGACTCGTGTGATGTCCTTGCGCGATGGCGCGAAAAAGATGAGCAAATCCGATCCGTCGGATTATGCACGCATCAATATGAGCGATGACGCCGATACTCTTGCCTTGAAGATTCGTAAGGCCAAAACCGACCCCCTTCCTCTGCCGGAAACAGCGGAGGAATTGGTGGATCGTCCAGAGGCGGCTAATCTTTTGGGAATTTACGCGGCGCTTTTGGGTAAGTCTTTGGATGCAGCTATGGCCGAAGTTGCGGGATTGTCCTTCGCCGATTTTAAGTCGCGGTTGGCCGATGCAGCGGTGTCCGTTTTGGGCCCGATCAACGCGGAAATGGCGCGGTTGCGCCAGGACCCGGGCTATGTTGATGGAGTCCTGAAACGCGGCGGAGAAAAGGCGGCGGCGTTGGCCAGGCCGGTGATCGACGAAGTGTATGAGACGGTGGGGTTTTTGCGCCCCTAACCAAGATCGAACCAGATAAAAAACGGGAGACCCCGCATGCCAAATGCCCAGGATTTTGCCGCCCGACTGCGTCAAGCTATTCGTGCCGTGCGGCAGCGATTTGGCGGAACGGACGGTCTGAAAAGTGGTGTGCGCCGCTTGAACCAGGGGGCGGGTCCTTGGCGGGCGATCAAGTGGGCGGTGGCCTGCGTGGTTGTTCTTAGCCTGCTTTATTATCCCATCGGGATGATGGTGTTTCACAGCATCAATGACGATTCTGAGTTTGGGCCGGGCGAGGTTGCCTCGGGGCAATCCTGTGCGGTGGCTCAGGCGGCGGCCTTGATTGATCGGGAAGTTGTTGGGGGCCACTGGATTCCCAATGATCCGTTCTTCTTCCCGACGGCGGCCTTGGACAATATGCCGAATTTCCAAACCGGCATCTTTGCCGCACTGTCGCGCTTTGCGGTGGAATTATCTGATCAATTGGGGCGTACCCGTGGGTCTTCTCAGGTTGACCCCGATTTGGAAAAGGCCGTCGGCCTGCTGAAGTATCCAGGCAACGTGTGGATTTTTAACCTATCCACATCGTTGATGCCAACAGCGTCTTCGGAAAGCCAGTACATCGCGGCGCGGCGTGCGTTGCTGCGCTATAATGAGCGTTTAGGCACGGGGAAAGCGGTGTTTGAACGTCGTGCCGACAACCTCATCGCGACATTGGACCGTATTGGCAACGATATGGGGTCCGGCTCGGCGCTTCTGGATCGTCGCATCCAGGAAGGCGGTGGTGTGATCTTTGATCGGACCTCCGATGATGTGTTCTATCAGACCAAGGGGCGCCTTTACGGGTATTACCTGATTCTGCGGGAGCTTGGGCATGATTTCTCGGTAATCATTAAGGATAAAGAACTGGACTCCGCCTGGGACCAGATGCTGGGATCGTTTCGGACTGCGGCGACCTTGGACCCGTTGGTGATTGCCAATTGTGCACCGGATGCTCAGTTTTGCCCCAGCCACTTGGCGGCGCAGGGTTTTTATTTGTTGCGGGCACGGACACAATTGCAGGAAGTCGCCAATATCTTGCTGAAATAAAACGGGAAACCGGAAACCGGGAATGATGCGATGATCCAGGTCTACCTGCCGATCGCTGAGATGTCCGTTGATGCCTTCGCCATTGTTGCGCTTGGTGGCTTGGTGGGCTTCACTTCGGGCTTGTTCGGTGTGGGTGGGGGGTTCCTGATGACGCCGCTGTTGATCTTTCTTGGCATTCCTCCGTCTGTGGCGGTGGGGTCTGGCACCAATCAGATCATTGCGTCCTCGATTTCTGGCGTTATTGCCCACTGGCGGCGCGGCAATGTCGATGTGCGTATGGGCACGGTGCTGTTGAGTGGTGGCGTCGTGGGGTCGGGGCTGGGGGTTCTGGTCTTTAATCTTTTGAAGGCTTGGGGTCAGATCGACCTAACGATTCGCTTGTCCTATGTCGTGTTTTTGGCATCGGTCGGTGGATTGATGTTGGTCGAGAGTGTGATCTCCCTGGTTAAGGCCCGTGGTGTGTCGGCTTCTGCCGCAGCGAAGCCACGCGGTGCGGAGAACTTCGCGTGGGCGACGCGCTTACCACTGTTGATGCGTTTTCCGAAGTCTGGCCTCTACATCAGCGCCCTTTTGCCTCTGGCGATGGGAGTCCTGGTGGGTATTTTGGTCGCGATTATGGGTGTTGGTGGCGGCTTTATCATGGTTCCGGCGATGATTTATCTGTTGGGAATGCCGACCCAAGTGGTGATCGGGACGTCTTTGTTTCAGATTATTTTCGTGACCATGTCCACGACCTTCATGCAAGCGACCTTGAACCATAATGTCGATGCGGTGCTGACCATTTTGTTGATGGTGGGCGGAGTCTTGGGGGCGCAATGGGGTGCACGGGTGGGTGCGAAGCTGGGGGGACGGCACCTGCGTATTTTGCTGGCCCTGATGGTGTTGGTCGTGTGTTTTGGGTTGGTTGATGAGTTGGTGACCACGCCCAGCGAGGCTTTTTCCATGACCATGTTGAGGTAGAGACATGGCGCGTATGGGAATCCTGATTTCAGCGGCGTGTGCTTTGATGGCGGCGATGGGTGGTCCGGCTCAAGCAGCACGCCCTGTTGTGGCTGATCTTTCCAATCATTTGGTTGCCATTACCACTGGATTCTCAGGAACCCATGTTTTGGTTTTTGGTGCCACCGATGATCGTAAGGGCGACATCGTGATGGTTGTTCGCGGGCCGATGGAAACCCATGTGGTGCGCGAAAAGACGCGCATGGCCGGGATCTGGATGAATCGTGATGAAGTACAGTTTCCGCAGAGTCCGGCGTTTTATGCTGTTGCAGCGACGGCACCCTTGGACACTGTGATTCCGGTGGATGTTCGCAAACGTCATCAGATAGGTCTTAATGCCTTGGTCTTGCCCGCTATCGTGGGAGGCGGGCCGCCGTTGTCGGATGTCGAAGCAAAGCGGTTTCGGGATGCTCTTATTCGCTTAAAGCAAAAATCCGGTCTTTACCCAGAGGCTGTCGGGACTGTGACGACGCTTGAGAATCGACTCTTCCGGGCTGAATTGGACTTGCCAGCGACGGTTCCGGTGGGGTCTTATACGGTTGAAGTGTTTTTTATTCAGGACGGGGCCGTGATCGGCGCGGAGATCACGCCGCTCTTCGTTTCGAAGACCGGATTTAGTGCCGAAGTCTTTGATTTTGCAACGCACCATGCGGCCAAGTATGCGGTCGCCGCGATTCTGTTCGCAGTCATCGCCGGGTGGGGAATCGCCTTGGTGTTCCGCCGTTGAAAACAAAAGTGACTTGACCGACGGCGTGCAGGACCATATTTCAGGCTTCCGGCAAGGAGGTCGGCGCGATGTTTATTCAAACCGAAAACACGCCTAACCCGGCGACGGTTAAATTTCTGCCCGGTCGGGTGTTGACGGAATCCGGGCCGGTGGATTGCCCGACGATCGAGATTGCGGCGGCGCGTTCGCCCTTGGCCGAACGCCTGTTTCAGCTGGATGGTGTGGCTGGAGTCTTGATTGGACGCGATGCCATTGCGGTGACCAAGGTTGAGTCGGCATCGTGGGATGTTTTGAAGCTTCAGGTGATGGGGCTTTTGGTCGAACACTTGAGCCTCGGCCACCGGGTCTTGGTTGAAGCCTCGATGGAGCAAACCGATGATGGCGATGACAGCGTTGGGGGCCGGATTAAGGCCCTGATCGAGTCCCGTGTGCGGCCGGTGGTGGCACGGGATGGCGGCGACATCGTGTTTGAACGTTTTGATGACGGAGTCGTCTATTTGCGGATGAAGGGCGCGTGCGCGGGATGCCCCAGTGCAACGCTGACGTTGAAAAATGGCGTTGAAGCGATGCTGAAAGCCTATGTTCCAGAAGTTGTCGCGGTGCGGCAGGTCTCTTGAACGGTTTGGACTTTACGACCTTTGGATGAACGGCAAGAGAGACGAGATCATTGACGAACTTTTCCTTTATCGACCTTAGCACACGCCCGCGTGTCGCCCTGGCTGCTGCAGTGCTGGCAAGCACTCTGGGCTTCGGTGCGCTGTTGGTATCCGCGCCGCCCGCGCCGTTGGCGAAGTTGTCGGTGATCGAAAATGTCCGTGAAGTTCGTACAGCGAAGGCTGTGGCACCCCGCGTTGTGCCCGAAGAATCTTTGGCGCTTGCGGCGCGTTTTGACGAGGAAGGCTATGATTGGGACGCCGTTTTGGCGGGGTCTCGTGACGTTCCCGCCCTGGATGTGAAGCGGTTGCCCAAGGATTTGGTGCATCTGCAGAACATTGACCTGAAGAAAAGTTTATTCTTCCGCACCTTATTGCCGCTGTCATTGCAGATTAATGCCGAGATCGAAGCCGATCGTCGTCGTTTGTTGACGATCAAAGCCAGCGTTGATGCAGGGGAAGCTCTGTCTCATCAGGATCAAGCTTGGGTCGGACGTTTGGCGCGTGCGTATAAATCCGAGTCCAGCCACTTGGATGAGTTGCTGTTGCGTGTTGACGGTGTTCCGCCGTCCTTGATGTTGGCCCAGGCGGCAGAGGAAAGTGGTTGGGGAACCTCCCGTTTTGTGCGGGAAGGGAATGCCCTGTTTGGACAGTGGACGTGGTCCGATGTCGACACGGGTATCGTGCCGTCGAGTCGCGAAGATGGTGAAACCCACAAGATTCGTGCCTTTTCCAGTGTCAAGGGGGCGGCTGCCGCCTATGTCCGCAACCTCAACACCCATCCGGCCTATGAACGCTTTCGGCTGCAGCGAGCGTTGGGGGCGTCGGGGTACGATTTGACAGCAACGTTGGACAAGTATTCCGAGCGTGGCATCAAATATGTGGAAACTCTGCGCTCAATCATGCAGGCCAATCGCTTGGCTGCTCTGGATAGCGCACAGCTTTCCCACGAGGTCCTGGTGGTTCGCCGCTAAAATCAAACCGCACGTCGCCGTGCGTTCTCTTTTTGTTCTTACTCTTGGGACGTCTTTTGTGTATGCTTTTCTCCATGGAAAGCATTCCGTTTAAGGCACAGCCGCAGATCGCGGCATCGGCGCGGCGTGGCGCGGGATTGAACCGCGCCGGCCGGTATGAGTCCCGTGAGTATGAAGTGGTCGAGGATGGTTGGGGGTCGTGGAACGATCCCGCCATGCCGTCCATTGCAACCACCGTGCAGGAAGATGCCAGCCGCACGGTGATCACCCGCAATACCAGCCCAGACATTCCGTTTGATCGTTCCTTGAATGCCTATCGCGGCTGCGAACATGGCTGCATTTACTGCTATGCCCGACCCAGCCACAATTGGTTGGGATTATCGTCTGGCTTGGATTTTGAGACACGCCTGTTTGTGAAGACTCAGGCCCCCGCTTTGCTGGAGGCGGAATTACGATCCGCTAAATATCGTAAGCATCCCGTCAAACCTCTGGCCATGGGAACCAACACCGATCCGTACCAGCCGGTGGAGCGCCGCCTGCGAGTGGTTCGCGGGGTCTTGGAAGTTCTGCGTGATTTTAACCACCCGGTCACCATCACCACGAAATCGGCCATGGTGGTTCGTGATATTGATATTCTTGGCCCCATGGCGGCGAAAGGCTTGTGTGCCGTTGCGTTGTCGATTTCCACACTGGACCGGGATTTGGCGCGGCGTATGTGGCCTCGCGCCACACCACCGACGGGGCGTTTGGATGCGGTGCGGGCGTTTT
>JAFGWD010000220.1 GCA_016937315.1 Rhodospirillaceae bacterium | reverse complement strand
CTGATCCGTGCCGCCGACCGCCTAAACAATACAGGCCAGCGCCTGCGGACCCCGCGTGAGGTTTCCGATCGTGCTGCTCTGCGTTTAGATAATGCAGAACGTGGGTTGCTCAGTGCCTTTACCCGCCGCATTGAAAGTGCGAGCCAACGTTTGGAGGGCCGTGCGGCGCTGTTGGACAGTTTGTCCTATCGTCGGGTTTTGGATCGAGGCTTTGTTCTGGTCCGAGACGGATCAGGCACGCCGCTTTCCCGGGCGGCTCAGGTTGCGTCGGGAAGTGCACTGACCCTGGCCTTCGCCGACGGCGATATCCATGCCACCACCGATGGACCGTCACCGAAACGTCCCGCCGCTAAATCCGGCAAGGTTGATCCCCGGCAGAGGTCGCTTTTGTGATGGCACGTAAGACACACAGTCCCATTTTCTCTGCGGGCTTGTTGGGCGTGGTCTGGGCGATGGTGATTGTCACCTCCGCCCATGCCGATGTCTTGCATTTGGCCGGCAGAGTGGAGCAAGGCGGTTTGGTGTTGGGGCAAGCCACGGCGGGTGACCGTGTTTATTTGGATGAGGAAGAGGTCCCTGTGGATGCTAAAGGGCATTTTGCCTTGGGATTTGCCCGTGATGCTGCGCCGCAAGCAATTTTGAAAACGGTGGACGTGTCTGGGGTTGAAAACCGTCGTTTTCTGGAGGTTTTGGTCCGTGATTGGCCTGTTCAACGTATCGACGGCTTGCCACAGAAGAAGGTCTCGCCGCCGCCAGAATTGATGCAACGGATTAAGTCAGATTCGCAACTCATTCGTAAAATACGAGAAGTTCGCCGTCTGGAAGCGGATTATTTGTCGGGATTTGTGGTGCCGGTCAAGGGTGTCGTCAGTGGCGTGTTCGGAGCGCAACGCATTTTGAACGGCATACCGAAAACCCCACACTCGGGCCTGGATCTCGCGGCGCCTTCTGGCACGCCGGTTGCTGCTGCTGCCGATGGTGTGGTTTCTCTGGCGCATCCAGACATGTTCTATACCGGGAAAACGGTGATGATTGATCACGGACTGGGTGTGCAAACCGTCTATGCCCATTTGAGCCGGATTGATGTCAAAATCGGGCAGCGCGTTCGGGGTGGGCAACCGATTGGTGCGGTTGGGGATTCGGGCCGTGCGACTGGTCCGCACTTGCACTACGGACTGAGTTGGTTGAACCGTCGCCTTGACCCGGAACGGGTGCCTGTGGTTCTTCCTTTCCGCTGATGACGGTTTCTCACTGGCTGGGTGGTTCGGATACGGCACCGGACAGAAAAGCCGTCAGGCTGTGTTCTGATCTTCCCAAATCGGTTTGTAGATGTGTCAGAAAATCGCGTGAGATTTCGGTTGGGGCTTGAATGAACGAACGCATGCGTTGCGCGACATCACCGATTTGACGCGCCAGGGGTTCTGCATCGCCGTCAGCATTCAGGCGTTTCCATGCATCTTCGGCTATCACCGCAAGGCGCCGCATGTCCTTTAAGGCCTCGGTATTCAAATCGCCTTGCAACACCGAAGGAAAACTGCGGTCTGCCAAAAAACGCATGTTTTCAGCATAGCGCATTAACCTTTGACGCATCATTTCATTCCACGCTTCATTGCGTCTGGCCGCGCGGGTTTTTGATGTCGCGTTCTCCACGATGCGGTCATGCAGTGCGTTTGGTGCATTCAGCAAAGGGATATCTGCTGATCCTGGACGAGAGGTTTGCCTGCGGTTGGGACCGATATAGTCCGAAGTGACGACGAACGGTTTGCGGTGGCGAGTCAACAGGCGCAACTGGTCGCAAATTTTTCCCGAGGACAAGGGGCGCAACAAAACACCGTCAACGCCGCTGTCAATCAGGATTCGAACATTGTCAGGACCGGTTGCGTCCATGGCAATGATGATTGGCAGGAAAGGGTCACGCCCCAGTTGGCCGTTGCGTATGGCGCGTACGGTGCGGCCAGCGGCAACAAATCCTTTTTCGGATATGGTTATAAGCAGACAGTCCACGTCTTCGTGGGTCAGTTCAGTCTTCAAATGAGAAAAGTCGGAGATAAAAGAAGGCCTGCGGAGGCCTGTGGTATGGCAGATGGACCGCCAGTAGGAGATGGGTGACCCATCCATAAGTAGGATAGAAACCCAAGTTCTTTGAAGACCTTGAGAGAATACGGCGGCATCCATGGTTGATCACCTTCGACCGTCTCAATTCTGCGATATCCAGGCGGTGATGTTAGCATACCATGGTGTCAGATCAAAAAGCGAAGATGCCACTTGTCCCCCTTCGTTGGCAAAAGGAGGGATGTTTTGTTGGATGATGTCTGATGGATGATGCAAAGAGGTTCACCGAATAGGGGGAAACTCTAGCCTAGGACGTAAACTCATAAATCCCGCCGGTTGCGCCGGAGCGATGTCCTAGAACTGCGGCTCCAATGCCACGATTGTGAATTCTTTTTACGGAAAGTGCGGACCGCCTTGGCGAGCGCTTCGGAAGCGAGTAACCTGTGGCACTTGTGGATCGTTTTCGCTTTAATGATGAGTGAAAACGGTAGTGTTCGTCGGATGTAAGCTGTCAGATGGTTGCGTTGCGGCCTGTGTGGCCTGTCTTCAGTCTGCTGTTGGCGTGGTGTTTGGCGATGATCGCACAGGCACACGGCGCTGATCCGCGTGCGGTTTCCGTTTGGATTCCTGGGCACGAGAACAGTCTTTCATCCCGCCAGATGGTCTATCTCACCAAGCGCATCGAAGAGCGTCTGCCCCGCCATTTTACCTTTACGGTCCAGACGGGAGCGGCTTGTCCCAATGAGCCGGAGCTTTTGTCCCAAGTGCGGGCTGGGCGTGTTGATGTCGTGGTGCTGGGGGATGCGGTGGTTGATGAGGTGCCGCGTCTGTCGCTGTTTCGTCTGCCGTGGTTGTTCAATGGCCGCGAACATGTGCAAGGTGCCCTTTATGCGGGGCTGGAAGATGAAGTCCGGTCTCATGTTGAGGATTCTCTAAAGGTTGTGGTGATCGGCCTTTATGAAAGCGGATTTCATCATATCCGGGCCGATCGTGCGATTCTTGGGCCTGAGGATTTGGTTCAACGCAAGATCCTGGTCAACGAAGGCCGCAAGATGCGTGATGTTCTGCGTTCTCTTGGGGCGGTTCCGCAAAAGTATCCCCCTGAACGTGCTGCTGAGGCTATAGAGCAGGGCATCGTTGACAGCTTTGACGGCCCAATCGACGCTTTGGGGCGTTTACCGATTGGGGAAAAGGCTCCGGTGATCACCCTGACACGGCATGTTTATGAACCGTCGTTCGTCATCACCTCGCAAGCCTTTTGGGAAAGCCTGTCTGATGCGGAGCGTGCCGCAATCACCGAGATTGGTGTGGGGTTCTCAGACACTGCGTCCAAACTTGCGGTGACCTATTACGATGCGGCGCGGAAACGTTTACCGCGTTATCTCCGGTTGCAACCGCTCAACCCCGAACGTTTTACTGCAATCACGAAACAACGTCGTGCCGCCTATGAACAAGCTTTTGGCCCCGATTGGCTGGAATTGGTCGATATTGGCCAGGAAGCGGCAGAGGCGGCTCAATCGGCGCGGTAGAACCTTGGTCAGGGTGTCCAGTCGTTTGACGCTTCGATTTCCACCACCCAAAGGTCTTCGTCATGTCGGCTTTGCCGTGTGATGAAGGCGTCGGCCTCAGGCTCAGGTATGGGCGCATCGCCGCTGACAGCCATCCACCGCCGAGATCCATCCGTGCCGAAAATCGTTTGAAACACCGTGCAACCGCAGGGATCGGCTCGCTTGACCAAGACCGCGCCGGAATCCGCGTCGCCCTTGCGGGTGACATAGGCAGCACGGTTCTCGGCCCCGCAGCGCCGCGT
>JAFGWD010000219.1 GCA_016937315.1 Rhodospirillaceae bacterium | reverse complement strand
GGTGAACGACAAGGCCAGACCGAACACCTGCACCACATGCAACCGCTGACCGTAAAAGAGCGCCCCGAACAAAACGATCAAGATCGGAATGAACGAGTTCAACAACAAACCATTGGCGGCGGCGGTCCATTGCAAACCGACATAGACAAAGGAGTTGAACGCCACCACGCCCGCCACCGAAACCCGCAGGATATGCCAACGATACTGCCAATACAAAGCCCGATCGCGGCACATCGGCCGCCACGCAAATGGCAAAAGACAAAGAAAGGCAATCACCCAGCGCCAGAACGACAGCGTCATCGGCGGCACATTGCCGCGCATCGCCCGCCCCACGATAAAATTGCCCGCCCAAAACAACGGCGGCGGAATCAACAGCAACAGCCCAACACCTTGAGGCCCAAGAAACCCACGCTTCACAAAACTCTCCTTCGCCACGGAATTGCGGCCCGCGTCACTATCTCGCGATCCGCCCCGCCGGTCCAGCCGATCAACAGAGGCAAACCGTCATTTCCCCTTCAAATGGGATGGTGACTTTTCGGCAAGTCCGCGCTATTGCCGACGGAACCCCTGAGCCAATCACAAAGAACCGAGACCGATATGAACAAGAACCGATCAGACCACTGGTTTCCGGATTGGAAGCTGACAACCGCCGATCAAATCGCTCCTGACGAACGTCTGCCATGGCCGCAGACCATCATCGCGGGGTTCCAGCATGTCGTCGCGATGTTCGGCTCAACGGTTCTCGCACCGATTATCATGGGCTTTGACCCCAATGTCGCGGTCTTGTTCTCAGGAATCGGCACGCTTCTGTTCTTCCTGGTGGTCGGCGGCCGTGTCCCTTCCTACCTCGGGTCGAGCTTCGCCTTCATCGCAGTGGTGATTGCGGCAACTGCCTATTCTGGCTCTGGCCCTAACATGAACATCGCAACCGCTCTCGGCGGCATCATTGCGGCGGGCGTCCTTTACATGATGATCGGTGCGGTGGTGATTCGGGTGGGATACCGCTGGATCGAAACCTTGATGCCTCCCGTGGTCACAGGTGCCATCGTCGCGGCGATTGGCCTCAATTTGGCACCAATCGCCGTCAAAGGAGTCAGCGGAAATGACTTCGACCGTGTGGTCGGCATCGTAACCATTGTCGCGGTAGGGGCCGCCGCCGTTTATGCTCCCGGTATGCTACGCCGCATTCCCGTGCTGATCGGCGGATTCGTCGGCTATGTGATCTATGCCATCGGCGCCAGCACCTTCGGCCTCGCCGCTGCCATCGACTTTTCAGGACTTTCTGCCGCACCGTGGATTGGCATGCCGCAGTTCGCCGCACCGGTGTTCTCCATCAACGCCATGGTGTTAATCGCCCCGGTAGCCATCATCCTGGTTGCCGAGAATCTCGGCCATATCAAGGCAATCGGTGCCATGACGGGCCGCAATCTCGACCCCTATATTGGCCGCGCCTTCCTTGGTGACGGCATCGCGACCATCGTCTCCGGCTTCTGCGGCGGCACCGGTGTCACCACCTATGCCGAAAACATGGGCGTCATGGCCGTGACCCGCATTTACTCAACGCTGGCCTTCGTCGTCGCCGCCCTCTTCGCCATTCTTCTGGGTTTCTCGCCAAAATTCGGGGCCTTGATCCTGACCATTCCCGGCCCCGTGATCGGCGGCCTATCCATCGTCATCTTCGGCCTGATCACCGCAACGGCGGGCCGAATTTGGGTGGAGAACAAGGTCAATTTCTCGGAAACCAAGAACCTCATCACCACCGCCGCAGCGGTCATCGCAGGCGCAGGTGACCTAACGCTCAAGCTAGGCGGCTTTACCCTGGGCGGCATCGGCACCGCGACTTTTGGCGCAATCCTGCTCTACGCATTGCTCAATCGCAAACAGAGGGGAGCCGACGTCGAAGACACCACCCCCGAGGCCATAGAAATATCCAGCCCGTGAAGCATCGGGAAACCGCGTATTTCAGCCTCGCATTGCCGAATAGGTGGCAAAGACGATGATGGCGATGGCGACCAAAAAAATCGCCACGCCCCATCGGGCTGACACTGTCGCGGTATTCTGAACGCGGCCAGTTCCGCTCTGACCTACGGTTCGGCGGACGCCCCGTATGGAAAGGACCACCAACGGCAACGAGACCATCGTGCCAACGACCTCAATGACACGCAAAGCCGGAGGCATGGGGTCCGGAGAGACCGGAAATACGCCGCCCAAGTCCAGAACATAGACCAGGAAATATCCAACCCCACACAAGGCCGATGCGACGAACGCCTCCCATCTCCCTTTATAGGTATGGTAGGTCAGGAAAAAACTGGCCACCCCAAGCACCGTCAGAAACGTGTTGAACGCGCCAAGGATCAGGGGCGCAAGATGAGAGAACGTCCTCGTTTCGATCGGACCTCCAGGAATCAATACCCCCAACAGACAGGCCGACACTCCCAGAAGAAGAGGAACGGCGGTTTCCGTTATCCGTACCATTGGTTTCATTCTCCCCATGCCTTGGCTGGTCCATCAAACACCTCGTCGCGCATTGATGGAACGTCATTCATGCCAGCCGGTTTGTAGATGCCAATGCTCTCCGCCGATAACAAGGGCCGGTTAAATCCGTCAAGACCGGCGGCATAGACCACAGCAAGGCCACCGCCAAACTTGCGGACGCCACGCGAAGCGCCTAAAACACCAAGATCGTAATTGGGACGAAAAGGAGAATTTTGTGCTGACGGTTGTTCTCGACATGGTCGGCAAGGCCGCATGATCCGACCCGTCCCTTTGGACGGATGGTCAGAGCCATCGGCCTTAGAAAGCCGACCCGCGTTCGGACTCCCCTAATGGACTCCGCGCCTTTTGTCGTGCCTTCCGATTCCGCACGCGGAATCAAAACAGCCGGTGACATTCCAATGACTTCACGCTTCTCCAGTCTGGCCGACCTTGGCTGGACGACCTTTTTCTCTTCTCAGTTCTCCCTCGAAGACGCTCCGGGTTTTTGCGCCGTCCGCGTCATGACAGTGCAACGCGGCCTGCTTGCCATCGCGGGGGACGGCATTGATGCCACGATTTCCTCCCACCTGCCGCACGCGACAACAGAGGAAGACTTTCCGACCATCGGCGACTGGCTGATCGTCGAGCAGAACACCCTGCGCCCCGAGCGCATTCTGCGACGTGCCAGCCTGTTCAAACGACGGGCCGCCGGAACGGGCCGAGACATCCAACTCATCGCCGCTAACGACGACACGCTGTTCGTCGTCACCTCCTGCAATCAAGACTTCAACGTCGCACGATTGGAACGCTACCTGATCCTGGCACGGGAAGCCGGGGTAATGCCGGTGGTGATCCTGACCAAGGCGGACCAGACCGATGCCCCAGAGGACTACGCCAAGGCCGCGCGACACCTCCTCCCCGG
>JAFGWD010000218.1 GCA_016937315.1 Rhodospirillaceae bacterium | reverse complement strand
GCGTGACTCTGGTTTCCCTGATGAAGGCGATTGAGGCGGGCTGCGATATTGTCGATACCTCAATCAGTTCATTGGCCTTGGGGTCGGGACACAATCCGACCGAAGCCGTGGTCGAAATGCTGGAGGGCACGGGCTTTGAAACCCGCTTGGACAAGGCGCGGCTGCTGAAGGCGAAGGCGCATTTTGCCAAGATTCGTCCTCGCTACCGTGCGTTTATGAGCGATTACACCGGTGTGGATACGGAAATCTTCAAAAGCCAGATTCCTGGCGGCATGATTTCCAACATGGCCTCTCAACTGCGAGAGATGGAAGCCACCGATCGCATGGCCGAAGTGTTGGAAGAAGTGCCACGGGTTCGTGCCGATTGTGGTTTTCCGCCCCTGGTGACGCCGTCCAGTCAGATCGTTGGTACGCAGGCGGTATTCAATGTCTTGATGGGCGAACGCTATGCCACGCAGACATCCGAGTTTTCCGATCTGATGCTGGGGTATTATGGTAGTACTCTGGGCGAGAAAAATCCGGAAGTTTTGGCGCAAGCGCAACAAATGGCTGAAAAGCCGGTGATTATGGGACGTCCGGCAGATCTGTTAAAACCGGAATGGGACCAGTTGAAGGCCGGGGCTGCCGCCCTGGAAGGCTTCAACGGCAGTGATGAAGATGTGCTGACCTTTGCAATGTTTCCGCAGGTCGCGGAAAAATTTTTCAAGAGCCGTCCGCAGGGGCCGAAGAACGTGGGCCAGGACCCGGTTAAGGCGGCTTAATACAGACCGAACGCAAAGAAGGCGGGCCAGGGATGAAGTCTGGCCCGTCGTCAGAGTGGGGTCTCTGTGCCGATTATGGCAAAACTCTGCCGGTCTGGGGCTAGGACGTAAACTCATAAATCCCGCCGAATTGCGTTGGTCGCCAAGGTTTCCGTTTCCATTTCAAACCATCAGCCGTGCAAGGTTAAAAGCCCGTCGGCTTTCCGCAGCTTGATCCAAGGGAAAGTGCCAGAACGACGAGGTGGTTGGTTCCTAAACCCTGGAGCACGTAGCCGAGTCGAGTGCTCTCCAACATATTTAGGCCGTTCCGGGGCACGGTCAGTCAAGACAAAAAAATGTCCCGACATCTTTCTCTCTGCCGTCAGGTGGTTCTGCCAGAAAGCGCAGATACACTTAACGGCAGGAGTATCTGACTTGGATGACGGGACAAGGACGAAGACATTTAACGGGAGCATGTTAATGATAGCTCTTTATGTTGTAGTGGTAGTTCTCCTTCTACTGAGCTTGGCGATAAGTCGCCAGAAAACCATTAGAGCTCTGAAAACTGGGGCAATGATGCTTCTTAATCTGCTGCCGCCGTTTGTGAGTATCCTGATGATCGTTGCCTTGGTTCTGACACTGCTCGGGCCGGAGACCATCCAGTTTTGGTTGGGTAACCGCTCGGGATGCATAGCTTATGTCATTGCGGCTGTGGTTGGCTCGGTCGCGCTGATCCCAGGTCCTGCTGCCTATCCTATGTCCGGGATGCTGGTCGATAATGGCGTGGCCTATCCAGTCATCGCTGTGTTTATTACGACGTTGATGATGGTTGGCATCGTCACGCTGCCGCTGGAACGGAAATTTTTCGGGATGAAACTGGCCCTGGCGCGGAATGCGTTGAATTTTGTCGGTGCCTTAGGGATTGGTATGACCATGGCTCTTGTTTGGAATTTGTTATGAAAGCGTACCTTTCCAAGCATCGGAACGACATGATCATCATTGGTCTGTTTGCACTCGCCTCTTTTTTGTCCTTTTTCCTTCGTTGGGATTTTGGTTTGAGGACGGCCAACAGCTTTGCGCAATCTCTCGTTGAGATGCTCTCTTTCCTGCCAGCCATTTTTATCCTGATCGGGTTGGTTGATGCCTGGGTGCCTAAGGAGATCGTAGCCAAGCACACGGGTGAGGGATCAGGTTGGAAATCGTCCTTGTGGATGATGCTGTTGGCGATGCTCCAGATTGGTCCACTCTACGCAGCATTCCCGGTCGCGTGCTTGATGTGGAAGAAAGGCACCAGCCCGCGCAATATCTTTATATACCTTGGGGCCTTCTGCACTCTCAAATTGCCGATGCTTGGCTTTGAAGTCGGCTTTCTTGGCATTAAGTTCACCATGTTGCGCACTCTGCTGTCGGTACCGGTTTTTATTATCATAGCAATCGTAATAGATAAGTTTTTTGGCAGAAATCTTGTGATCAACGATGTGTCCGAGAGCAAGGGAGCAAAATCAAATACGGAGAACGCTAGGGTGAATGGTTAGGACGTAAACTCATAAATCCCTCCGGGTTGATCGCCAGGGAACGTCCTGGTTTGTTGCCACCGCTCACCGATGTCCCAGCTCGCCTTCGCGGCGGCTCCTGCCATTGTATCCCTTGGCGACCAACGCAATTCGGCAGGATTTATGAGTTTACGTCCTAACCCGTATTATTTATCACCACACGCTTATATCTTTAATATAGCGTAAAATTTTGTTTTTAAGGCATCATTCTGGCCGAGGCTGCCGCTCTGGAAGGCTTCAACGGCAGTGATGAAGATGTGCTGACCTTTGGGCTTTGTCCATTTTCCACCAAAGTGGTGAAACCCTGGCGGTTGTGCTCAAAGTAGGCAGATCGGAACGCCTGAAACCCATGAAGCATATGCGGGATGTCGGTCATGGTTCCTCTTGTTGTTGCAGGCGTGAACCATTTAAGGCTTCGTCGCGGAAGCCGGTGCCGGGGGGGCCGTAGGTTCGGGGAATTCCAGCAATTCGATGTTGCGGCGGATGTCTTCAATCATCGGGGCGTCTTCTGGAAGGACACGTAATGCGGCGGCCCAATCGGCACGAGCCGCGTTGGGTTGGTTCTTGAGACGGTAGACAATGCCGCGTTCCAAGTGTGCCGCTGGGTTATCGGGGCTGTCTTTCAGAACCGTGTTCAAATCTTCCAAGGCCAGATCTAGGGCATCCATATAGCGGTAGGCGGAGGCACGCAGCACCAGGACGTCAGGATTGGCGGGGGCCAGTTTCAGTGCGGCGTTCAAATCGTCCACGGCCAGCCCATAGTTTTGTGCCAACGCGCGGGTGCGGGCACGTCCGATCCAAAGGTCGATGTCTTTGGGAGCCAGGCCCAGTGCGGCGCTTTGTGCGGCGTTGGCTTGTTCCCAATTCTTCGCTTCGGTCCAGGCTTCTCCGGCCTGGGCCAGCATATGGGCGCGGGTGACGTTGTCTTGGTTGCTGGTCCGGGCGAGTGTTTGCAACCGTTGTGCGGCTTCGTCTGGGAAACCCAATTTTAACAATGCGGCGGCGGCGCAGTGTTTGGCGGCTTCACTCCCGCTCAAAGCAACCCAACTGTCCGCATCGTCAAAGGCATCTTTGGCATTGGTGTCGATTTTCGCCATACAGGCGGCGTAATGTGCGGCGTCGGCCTTGCGTGCAGCGATTGCGGCTGCGGTTGGTGGTTTCGGCGGCGGCTTTGTTGCTTCGGCAGCGGCAGCGGCGTGGGTTCCCAAAAGCAGAGCACACAGCAAAAACAGTCCCACGCATTGAGGGCGGACGGTGAAGGGTGTTAGTCTGGCAGCCAAACGTGGAACCTGGAAAAGGAAAGCGGACATCGTGGAGACGCCTCATCTGTTGATCTTTGGCCTTGGTTATAGCGGTTTACGCTTGGCACGGGAATGTTTGTCGGCGGGGTGGCGGATTTCCGGCACCGCACGGGAGGCTGATAAAGTCGCGGCCTTAAAGGCTCAAGGCATTGCGGCGTATCGTTTCGTCGAAGGGGAAGCGTTGCCTGCCGAAGATTTGGCCGGTGTGACTCATGTTCTGGATACCACCGTGCCGACCTCCGAAGGCGCGGTGCCGTTGCCGGAAGCGCGGCGTTTGTTTGATGCGGGGGTCCGTCCCGGTTGGGCCGGTATGCTGTCCTCGACGGCGGTTTATGGCGATGCGCTGGGGGAGTGGGTCGATGAAAACACCCCGCCTCATCCCGGCTCACAGCAGGGTCGTGCGCGTCTGTTGGCGGAATCTCAGTGGCTGGCCTGGGGGGAAGAAACCGGTGTCGCGGTACAGGTGTTTCGGTTGCCAGGGTTGTATGGGCCGGGGCGTTCGGCACTGGATCAGGTGCGGGAGGGTACGGCACGACGCATCCATCGTGAAGGCCACCGTACCAGTCGTGTCCATGTTGATGATGTGAATGCGGCTTTGCGGCTTTCTATGGCGTCGCCTCGTGCGGGTCGGGTCTATAACGTGGCCGATGACGAACCCGCGTCGAATGCCGTCGTGGTGGACTTTGCGTGTGCGTTGTTGGGGGCCGATCCGCCCCCCCTGGAACACTATGAAGATCTGGCTCCGAGTGATCCGCGCTTGCGGTTTTTGCGGGAAAGTCGTTTGGTTTCCAATGGGCGTCTGGCATCGGAACTGGGGTGGGTGCCCCATTATCCGACATACCGTGAAGGTTTGCGTGCCGCCTTTGCCGAAGCTCAAAGGGGTTAAGCTTACGGCCGGGGTTGATACAGGAAGTTGTCGCGTAGGGGGCGGTGCCGCAGCAGATCAAGGTCGGCGTAGGTGTCGGCAATGGTTTGCCAGCGTGCTGGGGTCATGGTGCCGATTTCGACAGTGTCGGCGTTGATCAGGTCGATCATGGCGTGCGCCTCGAATTTCAGAAAGTCCCGGTCAATGTTTGGGGCGTATCGTGTCAGGATGATCTCGATGACCGCGTCCGGGTTTGCCATGGCATAGGTCCATCCGCGTAGGCTGGCGTGCCGAAAAGCCGCGACGCGGTCGGGGTGAGTCTTGAGTTCCTGGGAACTGGTGAACAGCGTGTCGCCGTAAAAATCAATTCCGGCGGAGCGGGGGGAATACACCCGATAGGGAACCCCGGCGCGATCCAGAAAGAAGAGCTCACTGGTGGTGTAGGCGGAGGCGGCATCGACCGTGCCTGCGACCAGGTTCTGGACGGCTTGGGAGTGTTCTACGAGCGTGAAGGCTTCGCGATTGAGGCCTTCTTTACGCAAGTACGCAAAAAGCTCATCGGACAGAGGCTCGATCATGATCCGCTTGCCCTTCAAATCGCGGAGGCTTTGGTGCTGCGGGTCGCGGCGGGTGACGAGCGCCAGCGCGGAGTGCTGAAAAATTGCTGCCAGCACAACAACCGGATATCCGGCGGCTTGTTCCAGCAACAGGCTACTGGTGCCGATGCCGTATTGGGCGCGTCCTGACGCCACCTCTTCGACGATGTTGGTGTCGGTTTCTGCTTCTCGCAAGTGCACATCCAATCCGGCTTCGCGGTAATAGCCTAACTCTTGCGCGGCATAATAT
>JAFGWD010000217.1 GCA_016937315.1 Rhodospirillaceae bacterium | reverse complement strand
TAAACTAAACCGCCTCGCGTCGGGAGGCCACTTTCTATGCTCACACACCTAACCTGTCAAACCCTTTCTAAAAGTTTTTTCAAAAAATCATATCTTTCCCCACTTCCCCCATCCCATTCCTGTTGGGACAAAGCAGTTTCCTCGTCTCTTACAAGATGTTATGAAAAAGCGAACATGTAGGTTGCATTTTTAAGGGGGACAACGCGATGGACTCGGCTTTTCTGCGCATCGTCATGCTGGGCGCCGGACTGCTGTTGGGGTTTGGCCTAATGGGCTGTTCCAGCCAAGGCCAAGATCTGGCGGCATCGCCGACCAGCGAGGATGGTAAGACTCTCCCCCCCGTCGCCAGTTTCACCCAGTTCAGCGACATCCCTGTCCCCAGCGGTGCGACCATGGATATGGAGCACAGTCTGTTATTGGGGGCATCCGAAGAATGGACCGGGCGTTTGGTTTATAGCACCAGCACCACCTCGGCGCGGGTCTTCGATCTTTATAAGGCCGAAATGCCAAAATTCGGTTGGACCGAAATGACTGTCATTCGCGGCGAACGCAGCATCATGAGTTATCAACGGGGCAACCGCATTGCCACCATCGAAATCCAAGCCCGGACGATTTATGGCGCGGGTGTATCGGTCACCGTTTCCCCAAACGCCACATCGGAATCAGGAGCACGGGGGAGCTATAGCGGCAGCACATCGGGGAGCATCAGCCGCACCCCGTTGCGCTGAGCCTTACTCGTTGGTGACTGTGCAAAATTGACGTTTTTCACGCAATTCACGGCACATCTTATCCGCCTCGGCCCGGCTGGAAATCGGTCCCGCATAGAGGCGGTAGAAATCCCCCTTCCCCTTAACCGTAGTCTTACGGATATCGGGGGCCAAAGTCGCCAACTGGGAACGGAACCGTTTACGCACCGCTGTCCACCCTGCCTGCGCCTGCGCCATGCTGCGATAAGACGCCAGATGGATAGACACTAGCCCCACTAAGGCATCGCCCTGGCCACCCCGGCCAGGAATCAGCATCTTTGGCTCACCTCCACCAGCATCAGAGCCATCTCCAACACGGGTAGACCGCAAAGCCGCCTCAACAGCCTTTTGTTCGGCCTTCGCCTCGGCTTCGGAAATCAACCCCAAGCCACGTAAGTGTTCTATCTGACGCACCCGATCCGCTGAGGCGATGAGATCCCGTGGTGCGGCTTCTGGTGCCGCCAAAGAATCTGGTTTCGCTGGCAACAGCGCATCCAGAATCAATTCGCGCTCCATGGCGTGTTCTCGCGGTGTAATCGCACGCGTTTGCAGCGCCTGCTGTAAAGACTTGAGGCGGTCCACCACTTGATCGAGGGCGGGAACCGAGCGATCGAGCCCCTTCGCTGGCGGCGTTTCCGACAATGGCAACAACGCCCCGATGTTGGTCGCCCGGCGCACACGGTATTCTTCAGGTGTGATCAACTGTTCGTCACGCAGTTTCTTGAGCACCAAGAAACGGTCGGCAATGGCTTGAGTATGAGCATCCAGATTTTGCATAGGGGCGCCGTCGCCAGCCCCATCCAACGACATCTGTTGTACAGGCGCCAATGTCGACGCCGCAGCAGAAGATGGCACCACGGGAGATAAACGCGTCGCACGCAACGCCGCCGCACCTGTCGCCTGGGAAGGATACGTCTGTGTCGTCGGCCAACCACCAACACGCCGCAAATCTGCATCCACACGGCGCATATTGGCACTGGCAATTTCGGAAATTGGCGCGACTTTCATAGCATCCCACCCCACCACGGCCGCCATTTGATTGGGCCGCAATGAGAGCAATTCCTCATACAAGGCACGCGCCCGCATGGGACGGTTGGTGTTCTGATAAAGCAGCCCACCGGCCAACAGCGCATAGGGATTCTTGGGGTCGCGATTCAGCGCCGTCTCAACCGCTTTTTCGGCCTTGCCGAAGTCCCCACGCGCCAAGGCCGCAAAGGCCTTGTCCGCCGAATCATCGGCACCCTGCCCCAAACTATCGAGAAAGGTTTGCGGATTACTTTGCGGGCCACATGCCACGAGCATGGCGGCAAGCCCAGAAACCACAACCATCCGCCTCATACGGCGGCTGAAGTTTTCTTTGCGGAAAAACCGTCCGTCCATCCCCTGAAGACTCCAGATCCTAAATATTGCCATGGCAGTGTGACCCGTCCGCCCTCACGAAGCAATCACGAATCCTGCAATAGACTGATTTTGAAGACAATACATCATAAAATTCACGCACTACGGGGTTGGATATATGTGCTCCATGGCCTATCATTTGGAAATGGCGATATGATCGCCACGATCAGTTCTTGCCCGAGGCATAGCCATGGCCGAAACCAGTGGTGGTACCGACACACCGCAGATCGAAATTGAACTCAAGCTGTTGACCGATGCCCGCTCGGCACGACGTGTCTGGCACCAAGCGGCCACCAAAGCTTTACTGTCCGATCCACCGCGCACCAGTCGAATCCGCACCACCTACTTCGACACCCCCAAAGACGCCCTGATGCGGAGCGGCTGTGCACTCCGCATCCGATCCTGTGACGGGCGTTTTGAACAACACCTAAAAACCACCGGGCACGTAAAAGGGGGTCTGTTTCATCGCCAAGAGTGGCACGCACCACTGACCTCAGATACACCAGATCTCTCCGTCTGGAGCGGCGAGGCCGCCGCATTTATTGCGCCACACGGTAAGACGCTGCAACGGATTTTCGAAAGTGACATGGAACGGACCACGGCACCGCTTTCAAATGGTGTCTTCAAAGCCGAACTCGCCGTTGATATCGGCGTGATCCGTGCCTTTAACGCCGATGGTAGCGTATTGGCCGAGACTCCACTGGTGGAAATCGAGCTGGAATGGAGCGCAGGACCTGCGGAACACCTTTTTGATCTGGCTATCGACCTCACGCGCTCCCTCCCCCTCCGCATGGGCTGGCAAAGCAAGGCAGAGCGCGGGTATGCTTTGGTTCGCGGATTGACGCCACAGCCGCGCCGCGCCGTGTGGCCCAAAATCGCAGCAAACTGTCCACGCCCCCAAGCCATGGCACAAATCCTGGGTGAAGCCATGGCACACTTCCTCACCAACCAAGTCTGTTTGAACGCCACAGGCGCTGCTGAAGCGGTACACCAGACGCGCGTTGCCTGCCGTCGCATGCGTGCCGCATTAACGCTGTTCGCCGATGATTTACCGGAAGACGACCTCAGCACCTTTCGCATCGGATTTCGCGACCTTGCCTCCACCCTCGGAAACGTGCGCGACCTCGACGTGCTCCTGGATGAAGGCTTGGCACCGCTACGCAGTGAACCGGAAACACCGGACAGCATTGCCGCCACCCTGTGCACAGTCATCCCCACCATCGAGGCCCGTCGTGCCGATTGCCTTGCCAAGGCGCGAGCACGCATGGAGTCTCCAGAAACCACGCGGCTTTTATTGCATCTTGGGCAATCCCTGATTATCGCCGCACGTCAAGATCACGCATCCCCCATCAAACCATTCGCCGACACAGTGCTCGGCAAACGCCACCATGCCACGAAACGCCGCGCCCAACGTCTATACGAACACACGACACTGGAACGCCACGCCCTCCGCATTGCCGCCAAAAAACTGCGTTATGCTGCAGAATTCTTTCAAGCACTATACCCTCGCAAATCCATGCACACCTACCTTCGCAACTTAGCCGCCTTACAAGACGTCTTGGGTGACTTGAACGACATTTCCAATCTGCCGCGCCTGATTTCCGAAACCGCCGGAGAAAACAGTGCCACTTCGATGGTTGCCGGATATGCCATGGGGTGGCACCTGCGGCGGCTCCGTTTCAGCATGGAAGAGGCCACAGAGATTTGCCACGCCTTAAAGGCACCTCCCCCGTTCAAGCGGAGATAATATGGCGCGGACGGTCATTTGATTTGCCTATCATTTCGCGCAGTAATAGACAAAATTGCTGATCATTACCTCAGGCGACGGTAAAAAAGTCCATTTTTTTGCGTCATTTCCGGCTTAAACACGAAAAATTCTTTCTCGTTGCAAGGTGTTGGAGGCATACTTCGCAGCTTAGGGCGCAACGCTGAAGAAAAACAACAACGCCACCGGATCAGTGCATCGGCACGACTCTCGTGCCTCGGGACGCGGTGGCGTCCACGGCAAGGCTCCCGGGCAGGTCAGGTCAAGGCGATGGTTTTGGCAGTGGGGCTAGAGGTTATGGTTACGGCAACGGTAAAATGGTTTAACCCAACCAAGGGGTTTGGGTTTGTGACACTCAGCGACGGGACACCCGACGCATTCCTGCACATTTCGACCATCGAACCCTTGGGGTTCCGCAACCTTCAGCAAGGGGCGGTTGTCGTGTGCGAAATCGGCGATGGACCACGCGGCCTTCAGGTCAAAACAGTCGTTGAGGTGAAAAACACCGAGGCCGACGTGTCTGGCAGCGAAGCCGATGGAACGGTAAAGTTCTTCAACGTATCCAAAGGATTTGGATTTGTCGTTCCAGACAGCGGCGGACCCGACGTCTTTGTTCATGCCCGCACATTGCAACAGCATGGCGTGGACGAATTACAGCAGGGGCAACGTGTTCGCTTAGTCATGGCACAGGGGCCAAAGGGCTTACAGGCGGTTGATGTCGTCCCGCTTTAAGTTGCCAGCCCCCGCTTAGCACACATTGAGAACACATAAGGCCTTCCCCCAAACACGGGAAAGCTTGTAGAATTCAGCCTTCGCCGGTCACCGTTCCAGACAAGAGAGGCGCTTTTGCCGCGCCTGGTCTCCTGGATCCCTCCGACGACAGAAAATGCTTTGGAAAAGCCCTGTTTTTCACGCCGTCCTTGGCTTTTTTCTGGCACCAGACCCAGATTGTGGGCTATACCCCGTCCATTCGGACGGCGAACCGTTCGTTGGAGTTTGCCCCTGATCAGCCGGGGCCTATGGGCGATTTGCGCCACGTCGCACGCATCGCCGCCAAAGGGAAACGTGACAAATGGACTATGCACAGTTCTTCGAAGAACAGATTTCCGGCCTGAAGACAGAAGGACGGTACCGCGTCTTCGCCGAGATTATGCGCCACGTCTCCCACTTCCCCGAGGCAACCCAGTACACGGAAAAGGGTGATCGCGACATCGTCGTATGGTGCAGCAACGATTACTTGGGTATGGGACAAAATGCCGTCGTCCTGGATGCCATGCACGAGGCCATAGATCTGTGCGGCGCGGGCGCAGGTGGTACGCGCAACATTTCTGGCAACAACCGCTTCCATGTCCTCCTGGAACAAGAACTCGCCAGCTTACACAGCGCCGAAGCGGCCTTGTTGTTCACCAGCGGGTACACCGCCAACATGACGACCTTGATGACGTTGGGGGCTGCAATCCCCGGCTGTATCATCTTTTCCGATTCCCAAAATCATAATTCGATGATTGAAGGCATCCGCCATTCCCGTGCGCCGCGCATGATTTTCCGTCACAACGACATCGCGCACCTGGAAGAGCTGCTGGCTGCCGCACCAATCAACGCCCCGAAATTAGTCGCCTTTGAGTCCGTCTACTCCATGGATGGGGACATTGCCCCTATCAAAGAAATCTGCGATGTCGCAGAAAAGTACAACGCCATGACCTTCCTGGACGAAGTCCACGCGGTCGGCATGTATGGCGTGCATGGCGGCGGCGTATCCGAACGCGATGGTCAATCCCATCGCTTGACGTTTATCCAAGGCACCTTAGCCAAGGCCATTGGCGTGCATGGCGGCTATGTCGCGGGCAGCCGCGCCGCCATCGACTTCATCCGCTCCTTTGGTCAGGGCTTTATCTTTTCTTCTTCCATGCCACCCGCCGTCGCGGCAGGGGCACGAGCATCCATCCAATACCTAAAGCAACACAACGAAATCCGTGAGCGTCATCAGGAACGCGCCGAAACCTTACGGCAAAAACTGACGGACGCAGGCTTGCCGGTGATTGTAACCACCAGCCACATTGTTCCCGTCTTGGTGGGCGAAGCCTCGCGCTGCAAACAAGCCAGCGACCTGCTGTTGGAAGAACACGGTATCTACATCCAGCCGATCAACTATCCCACAGTGCCACGCGGCAGCGAACGCCTACGGATCACGCCGACCCCCCTGCATACCAATGCACAAATGGATGCTCTGATCGTTGCCCTGAACGCGGTTTGGGCAAGGCTCGACCTGAAAATGACCGCCTGAGCGAGAATTACCCCCCGTCCCGAGGGGCCATTGCATCTGGCATAACCACCGCAACCACCCGCCCCCTGGCGCAGGCCTGCCCCAATGCGGAAAGCGTGACCTCCACCACCACCTTACGCGCCTTAACTTCGATTGGACGTCCACGTAGTTCCAACTCAACGCCCATCGGCGTCGGTGCCAAGTAGTCCACGTTCAAATTAGCGGTTACAAAACGCAGCCGTGGTACGCCCCTCATATCGCCCCCCACGACAGCAGAAGCCGCCGCCGAAGCAATCCCTGTAGCATGGCAATCAATCAAAGACGCAATCAACCCACCATAGACAAAACCGGGAATCGCCATGTGATACGGTTGCGGCATAAAATGCGCCACCGCCTCGACCCCATCCCAATAACTTTTTAAGCGATGACCGTCCGGATTATTCTTTCCACACCCGTAACAGTAGCTCAGTTCATCCGGGTACATATCCTGAATCGCTGACATGATTTCTCCTTAAGATAAAGACAGAATACGCACGCCACATTGCAGCGCCACTTGACTGTGTAAATCTAATGATTACAGTCAATTATAGAACATAACAAGATGTTAGGGGGAGGCAGCGCAATGACCGGCAAATCAGCCAGCGGCTGGCGTAAAGATTTCACTTGGGGCGTGTCCACATCCAGCTATCAAATTGAAGGTGCCGTCGCCGAAGATGGCCGCGCCCCATCAATTTGGGATACCCGCTGTCGTATCGCAGGAAAAATCGCCAACGGTGATACCGGCGACGTCGCCTGCGACCATTACCACCGTTACCCCGAGGACATTGCCCTAATGTCCGGCCTGGGCCTGGACGCCTATCGTTTTTCCATAGCGTGGCCCCGTGTCTTGCCGCGCGGCAAGGGAACGCCCAACCCCAAGGGGCTGGATTTCTATGACCGTCTGATTGACTCCTTATTGGAAGCCAACATCGAACCCTGGCTTTGCCTGTATCACTGGGATTTGCCACAAGCTCTGCATGACCTGGGGGGATGGGCCAATCGCGACTGCGCCGGATGGTTTGCCGACTACACCGCCCTGATCGCCCGGCGCTATGGAGATCGCGTCAAAAAGTGGGCCACATTCAACGAATTTGCGGTGTTCACCTTGTTCGGCTACGCCATTGATTGGAGCGCCCCAGGGATCACTGACCGCGATACGCACCTTAAAGTCATCCATCACGTCAATCTCGCCCACGGCATGGGCGTGGACGTGATCCGCGCTTTGGTACCCGACGCCTCCATCGGTGCCGTCCACAACCGCCAAGCCGTGTGGCCAGAAAAAGATACCGACGCCGACCGCGCTGCGGCCGCACTTCTTCACGAACACTGGAACCTTGCCTTCCCCGACCCGCAGCTTTTGGGTCACTACCCGCCGATGATCGCCGAGGCCATCGAACCCTATGTGCAGGCCGGAGACATGGCAAAAATTTGCCGCCCCATCGACTGGTTCGGATTGAACCATTATGGCCCCATTTTCGCCAAGGAAGATCTCGATTCCACATGGGGCTTTGCCTGGGGCAACCCACCCGACGATGCTCCAAAATCAGAAATCGGCTGGGCGATTTGGCCCGACGCCTTCCGCGATGAACTGATCGGCCTGCATAAAACCTATGGCCTACCGATTTACGTCACTGAAAACGGCTGCGGCGGACACCTGGATGCCCCAGACGCCAAAGGCCGTGTCGCCGACGCTCACCGCATGAAGTACCTGGACCTCTATACCGGGAAAATGCGGGAGGCCATGGATAAAGGGGCCGACGTGCGTGGCTATTTCGTATGGTCGTTACTGGACAACTTTGAATGGGGCAGTGGCTATGGCCCACGCTTCGGTTTGGTTCATGTGGACTATGCCACACAAAAACGCACCCCAAAGGATTCATACGCCTGGTACCGCGACTTCATCATCGCAGCAAAGGCGAAATAAAAATAAACTGCTCAAGAAGACCCGCATTCAACAAGAAATGGAATAAATATGCCTTTTCGAAGTGGTCTACTTCTTCTCCTCACCCTCTCTATATCCGGGTGTGCCAGCATGAACAAAAATGAATGCTTGACCGCCGATTGGCGGACCATCGGCTTTCACGACGGTGCCGACGGACAAACTGCAAGCACTATTGATTCACATCGCCAAGCCTGCGCCGAATACGGCGTCGTCCCCAACCTTGACCGCTATCTTAACGGTCGCAATGACGGTCTGAAAGAATACTGCCGTCCCGCACGGGGATATCAGGAAGGATTAGCCGGACATACGTATGGGGGCGTATGCCCTTCAAAACTCGAGAAAGCCTTCGTGGCTGCCCACAAAACAGGCTTCCGTATTCACGAGATGGAAAGCGACATCCGCAATCAGGAACGTACATTGCGTGACAAGGAACGGCACCTCAAAGACGCCCATAAGGCATTAGCAGAGGCTCAATCCACGATCATCGCCTCCAATGACCCAAAAGCCCGCGCCCGAGCACTCGCCGACCTTCAAACCCGGACTGGGGAGAAGAAAGCACTGGAGAGAGATATCGAGAACCTGAAACGCCGGATTGATCGGCTCAAGCAGCAGTTAGATCAGAACCATTCCGGTGCTGATACACGATATCAGTAATCAACGCGTGCCTTGATGGTGCGTGTCTGATTCCTGAACAGGGCACAAGGGAGGGGCTGAAAGCACACCCCTCCCGTCCTCAAGTCAGGTCCTTGATATGGCATCGTCAAAGATACATTCGCAATATCGTGCAATGTATAGAACGCAACAACGCGGTCATGGAGGCTCACCTTTTCTTTGCACGCGGTTGCGAAATACGCCACCTTCCGCTAGTCCAGACTCAGAAAAGACTTTCTGCTGAATAGCGAGGGTGCCATTTTCTCGATAACCGATGACGCAACACTGACCCTTCCTGGCTTGATTCTGTCAGGCGGCGGACTGGGGTTGCTATTTCTGGCTTGGTATGCCCGGCGCCGCCCCAATTTTCCCGGTCGCCCTGACTTCGTTTGGACGATGTTTGCCGCCACCTGGTGGTCGGGTACCGCCGCGT
>JAFGWD010000216.1 GCA_016937315.1 Rhodospirillaceae bacterium | reverse complement strand
GTCGAGCTGATGAAAAAGCGCCATCGGACCAAGGACTTTTTCATCATCAATACCGATACCATCCGTCAGACCATCAATAAGACGACGGCGACGATGACCATGCTGGTTTCCGCGATTGCCGTGATCTCGTTAGTGGTTGGCGGGATTGGTGTGATGAACATCATGCTGGTCAGCGTCACCGAACGCACCAAGGAAATTGGCGTGCGAATGGCGGTCGGAGCTAGGCAGTCCGACATCATGCAACAGTTCTTGATCGAAGCGGTCTTGGTCTGCCTGCTGGGCGGTGTCTTGGGCGTCGGTTTGGCCTATCTCATTGATGTCATTGTCAGTCAAACCAGTTCGGTGCAGATGGTGATTTCGACGGGCTCAATTGTGGCGGCATTTGGATGCTCATCGGTGATTGGCGTGGCTTTTGGTTTTCTTCCGGCGCGGCATGCGGCGCGTTTGGACCCAGTAGAGGCTTTGGCACGGGAATGACGACGATGCAAACCCAGGGACGATTTCGTTTGGCCGCCTCAATGCTGGCTCTGAGTCTGGCGCTCTCCGGCTGTGTTTGGGATGGTGACTACCAACGGCCGGTTCTTTCCGTGCCATCGGGATATTCCGGTGAGGCACCCGTCGCTGCGACGGTGCCGGATGATTGGTGGCGGGACTTTAAGGATGCGGATCTTGATGCCTTGGTGGTGCGGGCGTTGGAGCGTAACAACGATCTGACGGTGGCGGTGGAAAAGCTCACACAGGCGCGTTTGAAGGCGGGATTGGCGCAGGGGGATCTGTATCCCAGCTTGTCGGCGTCGGGGACCTTAAGCCGTAAACGAACCCTTTCAGATCCCCGCAAAACGACGCGTGGAGCGGAAACTACGGCGTCTTTGACCTTTGATCCGGACCCTTGGGGTGCGTTGTCGCGGACTCGTGATGCCGCTGATCTGGAAGCGACGGCCTCCGCGCTTGATTTGGCTGATACGGCCCAGGGGCTGGCCGCAACGACCACGGAGCTTTACTGGAAGTTGGTCTATATGCGGCAGCGTGTCGCGTTGTCTGTGGACAGCATCGCCTATGCCCGCCGGACCTATACACTGACGCAAGCCCGACATGTCGCGGGTGCGGTTTCGACCCTGGATGTCCTGGAGGCGGAGCAGAATTTGCGTAGCTTGGAAGCGGAGGGCACGACCTATCGTCAAACTTTGACGGAAACTGAGAACGCCTTGGCGATTTTATTTGACGCGCCGCCCAGCAAGGCGTCGGTGCCGCGTCAGACTCTGCCCGCCATGGACCCGCCGCCGGTTGCGTCAGGTTTGCCAGCGCAGGTTTTGGAACGCCGTGCCGATATTCGCGCGGTTGAGGCGCGGTTGGCCGCCACCTTGGCCACGACCGATGCCACACGGTCTGGATTTTTGCCGTCATTTTCCCTCACCGGCTCGTTGGGTGGGTCCAGCGTAGCGTTGACCGATGTCTTGAAGAATCCAATTGGCGCTTTGGGTGCTGGGATTTCTTTGCCGTTCCTGAATTGGCGGGAAATGCGCCGGACCATTAAGGTCTCGGAGTCCGAATATCGCGCGGCGGTGGCTGATTTCCGCCAGACTCTTTATATGGCGCTGGCTGATGTGGAGAATGCGCTGTCCGAGCGCCGCCAATTGGCTCTGAAAGGCGACTATTTGGTTCGTTCTCTTGAGACGGCGGTGGAGGCAGAACGGTTGTATGAGGTTCGCTATCGTGCGGGTGCCGTGACTCTGCAATCCTGGTTGGATGCTCAGGAAAAGCGCCGTACGGCGGAAGAATCTTTGCTCGTCAATCGCTATGACCGTTTGGTCAATCGGGTGGTGCTGTATCGTGCCTTGGGCGGCGGCGTGACCTTGCCGGCAGGGCGGCAGGTGGATACGGAGTGATGGTGAATCTCGAAGCCCGAAGATAAGCGTGATAGACTGCTCCCATAGTTCCCGCGCAGATGAAAGGATTTCGCCATGGATGCCCTTGAAAACCTGATGACGCGCCGCAGCATTCGCCGCTTTACCGATCAGCCGGTTGCCGAGGCCGATATTGCCACGCTTTTTCATGCCGCGATGGCGGCCCCCAGTGCGGGAAATTCACAGCCGTGGCATTTCGTGCGAATCAGTGATCGCGCCATTCTCAATCAATTGCCTGATATTCAGCCGCATTCCCGAATGATGTTGGGGGCATCGCTGGCGATTTTGGTGTGTGCCGATGTGACCTTGGAAAAGCATGAGGGCTTTTGGGTGCAGGATTGCAGTGCCGCGACACAAAATATTCTTTTGGCGGCTCATGCGTTGGGCCTGGGGGCGGTGTGGTGCGGTTTGCATCCGCGCACTGCGTGGTGCGAAGGCGTTTCGCGCCTGCTCAATCTACCTCACCATGTGCAGCCGTTGTCCCTGGTTGCGGTTGGTTATCCCTTGGACGCGAAGGATCCTGCCGAACGTTTTAAGTCGGAACGCATTCATATCAATCGATGGTGATTCGGAGTTGAGAATAATTATTATTATCAATAAGTTAGCCGATAATCCAGGTTGACATCTTCGGATTCGTAAGGTTATTGCATATCCCCTCGTGGTTGCTGCACCGCGCAAGTGGGGATGCCTTCCGATGATCGTTATCGAAAATTTGCGAAAACAATACGGCGCGTTTACCGCGCTGGACGGTGTGAGCCTGCGGGTTGCGCCGGGGGAGTTGTTTGCTTACCTGGGGCCAAATGGTGCGGGCAAGTCGACCACCATCAAGATTTTGACCGGACTGACCCGCTTGTCTGGAGGGTCCGCCACCTTAGGTGGAGCGGATATTCAAACCGATCCGATTGCAGCGAAGCGCCAATGCGGCGTGGTGATGCAGCACATCAATCTCGATAGTGATCTGACCCTGGTCGAGAACATGGATATTCATGGCCGTTTGTTCGGTATGTCGGCTGCGGATCGGGTCGCACGAACCGAGGAATTGCTCGGATATGTTGATCTTTACGACCGCAAGGAGAAATTGGTCTCAACCTTGTCGGGGGGGATGAAGCGTCGTTTGATGATTGCGCGTGCCTTGATGCACAATCCCAGCATTCTGTTTCTGGACGAGCCGACAGTGGGGCTGGATGCGGAAATCCGGCGTCGCATCTGGGGTTTGATCAAGAAGATTCAGAACGCGGGAACGACGATCTTTCTGACCACCCACTACATTGAAGAAGCAGAATTTTTAGCGGATCGCGTTGCTTTTTTGGATGAGGGCCGTCTCCGTGCTCTCGATACACCTCTCGCCTTGATGCATCGCGTCGGAGCTTGGGCTTTTGACCGTTTAACTGAAGATGGCATGAAGACCGAATATTTCCCGGATCGTGATAGTGCACAAGCGGCGGTGACTCTGGATGCGGGCGGACACACTCTCAGACGGGTGAATCTTGAGGATGCCTTCCTGACCCTGACCGGAAAGACGGTGGTATGATGTTGCATGGTTTGGGTGCGGTTTACCTGCGCGAGATGCGGATTTTGAAGCGGAGGTTTAAGCGCCATATCGTTGGCATGGCGATTTCTCCGTTGTTGTATTTGGTGGCGTTTGGCACTGCCATGGGAACGGAAGCGCGTTTTGACGGGCATACGTATTTAGAGTTTCTGTTGCCGGGGTTGGTTGCCATGACCTCGATGACGCAAAGCTTTAGCACCTCGACGGAAATCAATATCGCTCGCTTCTATCTGCATATTTTCGAAGAGTTTCAATCCGCGCCAATTTCCAACGTGGCTTATGTCCTGGGCGAAGTGCTGTCTGGGATGACTCGTGCCTTGATTGGCATCGTACTGATTCTGGGCCTGGGGGCCGCGTTTGGCGTGATCTTGCACACGGGGCCGTGGTTTTGGCTGGCTGCGGCCTTGAACGCCTTCGCTTTTTCGTCTTTGGCGGTCTTATTGGCGATGATTGTCCGGTCTCATGGTGATCAGGCTTTGTTGAACGCCTTTGTGATTACGCCGATGGCCTTCCTGGGGGGGACGTTCTTTCCCTTGGATCGTTTGCCTGAGTGGGCACAAAACATCTTGTATGCTCTGCCTTTGACCCATGCGGCGCAGGCCATACGCGGCGATGTCTTTGGGCGGCCTGTGGTGTGGGCGCACTTTGCGGTTTTGGTCGCCGTGGGGGCTGTTGTGTTCATCATTGCGTTGAAATCCGTGGGGCGTGCACGGGACTGATCCTTCGATAAAACGCCGTGGGGGTGAGATGAACCGAAAAGCTTTGACGCAGCGGCAGCGCTTTGTGCTCTTTGCGATTTGCGGCGTAGTGGTGCTGGGCGTGGGAACCAGCGTGTGGCTCGGGCAACGTCGCGGCGGTGGGAATGGCGTGCGCTGGCAGGCGGTTGTGCGTGATTCCGTTGAACGCACGGTGACGGCGACGGGTGCCCTGAAACCCAAAACCTATGTTGATGTCGGTACCCAAGTTTCTGGGCAGCTCCGGCACATCTATGCGGCGATTGGGGATCGTG
>JAFGWD010000215.1 GCA_016937315.1 Rhodospirillaceae bacterium | reverse complement strand
GCCTGTTCACTGGCGGCCTTGGCGCACACTATGGCGCAGAAGCCTACGGCTGCACCGTGATCCCAATGTCCGGCGGACAAACTGAACGTCAGGTGAAGCTGATCCAAGACTTCAAACCCGACATCATCATGGTCACCCCCAGTTACATGCTGGCGCTGGGCGATGAATTCCGTCGGCAAGGTATCGACCCCCGCACCTCTTCCCTAAAAATCGCCCTCCACGGTGCAGAACCATGGTCCGAGGCGATGCGCGAGGAAATCGAAAGCACCTTTGATATTGACGCGCTGGACATCTATGGCCTGTCCGAAGTTCTAGGGCCAGGCGTCGCCAACGAGTGCATCGAAAGCAAAGACGGCCTGCATCTGTGGGAAGATCACTTCTACCCCGAGATCATCGACCCGGAAACTGGCGAGGTTCTGCCCGATGGGGCACACGGCGAGTTGGTACTGACCTCCCTGACCAAGGAAGCCTTGCCAATCCTACGCTATCGCACCCGCGACTTGACCCGCCTAATGCCAGGAACGGCACGCTCCATGCGCCGCATCGAACGCATCAATGGCCGTTCCGACGACATGATCATCTTCCATGGCGTCAACGTCTTTCCCTCGCAAATCGAGGAACTGATCCTCGCCGATAAGCGCCTGTCGCCGCATTATGTTTTGGAACTGGGACGCCGAGGCAAACTCGACACCCTGGACGTTATTGTCGAAACCCGTCAGCCGTCGGAAGCCGATCCCATCGCCGTGGACAGTTGCGCCAAGGATCTCGCCCGCCACGTCAAATCCATGGTTGGTGTAACGGTTGGGGTTCGGGTTGCTGACCCAGGCACCCTTGAGCGTTCGCTTGGCAAGGCGAAACGCGTCATCGACATCCGCCCCAGAGACTAAGAAGAAGGACACATCCGATGACAGCCCCGATGATCGCGCCCGCCGATACCCGCTTACTGCTTTCCGGCAACGAAGCCATCGCACGCGGCGCTTGGGAAGCCGGAGTGAAGGTCGCCACCTCCTACCCCGGAACTCCGGCTACAGAAATTCTGGAAAGCATCGGTGCGTACCCCGATCTGCATGCACAATTCTCCGTCAACGAGAAAGTCGCCATGGAGGTCGCAATCGGTGCCGCAATGTCTGGGGTTCGGGCCTTATGCTCCATGAAGCACGTCGGCATGAACGTCGCCGCCGATGCCTTCATGACCTTCACCTTGACCGGCACCAAGGGAGGCTTGGTTATTATCGTCGCCGATGATGTCGGATTGTCCTCATCACAAAACGAACAAGACTCCCGCTACTGGGGACGATTCGGCCACATGCCGATATTGGAACCGGCGGATTCCCAAGAAGCCTATGAGATGACCAAGGCGGCGTTTGATATCTCTGAACGCTTCCAAACGCCGGTAATCCTGCGGGCAACGACACGGGTTTGTCATGTCAAGGCGGTTGCTACGGTGGGGGCACGGACAGCAGGAGCCAAGGCCAACTTTATCCCGGAACCGCAGCGTTGGGTGATGGTGCCGGGCAATGCCAAAAACCGCCTCCCGTTGATGGCGGAACGCGATGTGGCCTTCGCCGCTTTTGCCGAAGACACCGACCTGAATGTCCTAGACGATGGCACCGACCGCCGTATCGGTTTTGTCACATCCGGTCCCGTTGCCCTGACTCTGCGAGAAGTCTTCCCCAATGCGCCGATTTTCAAGCTAGGGTTTTCTTACCCTCTGCCAATTGAACGCCTGCGTGCCTTTGCCGCCACAGTCGATGCCGTGGTGGTGGCCGAAGAAACTGAACCCCTAATCGAAAACGAGATGAAAGCCGCAGGGATCACCGTCTCGGGCAAGGATATCCTGCCGCGCTTTGGCGAGTTGCTGCCGCATATCGTCGGCCCCGCCGTGCGCCCGCTTCTGGGCCTGGATGAGCCGCCACCACAAGCCGCACCGGCCAAACTGTTTCCCCGTCCGCCAACGTTGTGCCCAGCCTGCCCCCATTTGGCGGTCTATCACACCCTGGCCCGCCTGCGGAAAAAGGTCCTGATTGCGGGTGACATCGGGTGCTACACCTTGGGTGCCGGACATCCGTGGGGCGCACTGGACTCTTGCATTTCCATGGGGGCCTCCATGGGCGTCGCGCTCGGCATGGACAAAGCCCGTGAGCCTGAGGATCGCGACAAAGCAATCGTCGCGGTCATCGGTGACTCCACATTCCTGCACATGGGGATGCAAGGCCTTTTGGATATCACCTACACGCAAGGCAACGTCACCGTCTTGCTGATGGACAACAGCACCACCGGCATGACCGGCGGACAGAATCATCCGGCCAACGGACAAGACCTGCACGGCAACCCCGCACCCAAGGTGGACTTTGCCAAACTGGTCACAGCTCTGGGGGTTGCGGAAGACCGGATTCATGTGGTCGATCCATACCAACTGCCGGTATTCGACCGGACCTTACGGCAAGAAATCGCCACCCCCGGCCCATCCGTGATTATCACCAACCGCCCGTGCACTTTGATCGACGCATTCACACGTCATCAGCCCTATCACACCGACGAGGACGCCTGCACCGGATGCGGCAAATGCATCGACATCGGATGTCCCGCGATTTCCGTGGCACGCCGTGAAACCGCCACACGCAAGAATGGGCGCGAGGTCGAACTGACCTTTGCCCATATCGATACCGCGATTTGCACTGGGTGCGGCATGTGCGTCAATGTTTGTGCATCCGAAGCCATCGTGCGCGACGAGATACCCGCAAAGGAGGACTGCCGGTCATGACTATCACCAACATTCTGGTCGCGGGAACCGGCGGACAAGGCGTGATGACCGCCACCGAGATTCTGTCTCTGGCTGCCCTCGCCATGGGATTCGATGTTAAAAAAACCGAAGTCGCGGGCATGGCACAACGCGGTGGCGTGGTCACATCCCACCTCCGGTTCGGAGAAAAAGTCCTCTCCCCCGTCATCCCTGCGGGGGAAGCCGACGTGCTTTTGGCCTTCGAAGCCGCCGAAGCCTTGCGCTGCTGCCACGAGGTCCGGGCCAACGGCGTCATCTTGGTCAACACCTTGCGTCTCGCCCCACCGGTGGTTTCGTCTGGCCTCTTTACCTATCCCGACGACCCGGTCGCCGCCTTGCGTGCCACCGGACGCCAAGTCTACGCCTTTGATGCCGGGGAAATCGCACGCGACTTAGGTGAGATCAAACTCATCAACACCGTGATGCTGGGAGCGATCTCAGACCACCTCCCCTTCCCCCAAGATGAACTGAAAGAGCGAATCGTCGCACGGTTTCGTGACCGCAAACCGGCCTTGGCCGAAGCCAATGCCCGCGCCTTTGATGCGGGACGCGCGAAAGCCCGCGCCACCGCTTGAGTTTCGACATACTGCCATTACCGCGATTGAAGTCTTTCATGTCTCGCTTCCCGCATGTACGCTGATATACGTGGAAGATGCCACCCAAGTCTGAGAGGCAAGTCATGAAAGTCGGAATCGTCGGTGCTGGCAACGTCGGGGCCACCGCCGCATTCGCGATGGTTTTACGCGGTGCGGCAAATGAAATTGTTCTGATCGACAAGAACGACGCACTGGCCCGTGCACAAGCGCAAGACATCCTGCACGCCACGCCCTTTTCGTGCGCCGCCCGCATCTATGCCGGCACCTATGCCGACTTAGCCAACGCGGGCGTCGTCGTTCTGTCTGCGGGGGTAGCTCAGCGCCCAGGAGAAACCCGCCTGCAACTCCTGGATCGCAATGCCCAGGTCTTCGCAGAAATCATCCCCGCCGTATTGGCCGTCGCACCCAATGCCATCCTTTTGGTTGCCACCAACCCGTTGGATGTGATGACCGACGTCGCGGCACGGATTTCCGGTCTTCCGGCGGGACGCGTCATCGGATCTGGCACCACCTTGGACTCCGCCCGCTTTCGTGCACTATTGGGGGCACACTTGGATATCTCCCCCAAATCCGTGCACGCCTATGTTCTGGGTGAACATGGTGATTCCGAAGTACTGTGGTGGTCGGGGGCCTCCGTGGCCGGACTGCCAATCATGGCCATGGCTGAACAACAAAAACGCCCCCTAGATGCCGCCGCGAAGGCACGTATTGACGAAGCCGTACGACGCGCCGCTTATACCATTATCGACGGCAAAGGCGCGACGTGGTTCGGCATCGGCGGGGGCCTAGCACGCATCGTGCAGGCGATTGCCGGAAACGAACACGTCCTGCTCTCGGTTTCTGCCTCTACGCCTCGAATCGAGGATGTAGAAAACGTGACCTTGTCATTGCCGCGCGTGATTGGTGCGACGGGCATTGTCTCGACCCTCATCCCCGAACTCGACGAAGGCGAGCGTTTGGCCTTGCGTCATAGCGCGGAAATTCTGAAGGCCGCCACGGAGGGTCTGACGTTGTAGACCGTCTGGATTGTTTCATAACACACACACGGGCGAAAAACGCAGAACAGCGTCCTTTGTCCACTGATTGATTATGCTTAATAAAAACGGGATGCACGTGGCTATCCCGTTAAGGTCCAAGCCGGAACGGGAGTACCAAGCTGTGTCCAGTGCAAAATGGGTTGCCGTAGACGGCAACGAGGCCTGTGCCTCTGTTGCCTATCGTACGAGTGAAATCGCCGTCATTTATCCAATCACCCCATCCTCGACAATGGGCGAACTGGCCGACCAATGGTCATTCGAAAAGAAGCCCAACCTCTGGGGCGATATCCCGGAAATCACCGAAATGCAGTCCGAAGGCGGTGCCGCTGGCGCTGTTCACGGCACTTTGCAGGCGGGGTCCTTGGGCACCACCTTCACCGCGTCGCAAGGCCTGCTGTTGATGATTCCGAACATGTACAAGATCGCGGGCGAACTGAGCCCGTTCGTGATGCATGTTTCGGCACGAACCCTTGCCACCCATGCGCTTTCGATTTTTGGCGACCATTCCGATGTTATGGCTTGCCGCCAGACCGGGTTCGCCATGCTCGCCTCTGCCTCAGTGCAAGAAGCCCAAGACATGGCCGCCATCGCCCATGCCGCGACTTTGCGCGGGCGTGTGCCTTTCCTGCACTTCTTTGACGGGTTCCGGACATCACACGAAGTCGGCAAGATCGACTTCTTGACCGATGACCAACTCAGGCAAATGATTGATGATGATCTGGTGCTGGAAAACCGCCGTCGCGCATTGTCTCCGGAACATCCGGTGGTGCGCGGTACGGCGCAAAACCCAGACACCTTTTTCCAGTCTCAAGAAGCCCGCAACCCCTTCTATGCCGCGCTTCCGGGTCTTGTTCAGGCGGAAATGGACCGCTTTGCCAAGATCACAGGCCGTGCCTATTCCCTGTGCCAGTACAGCGGCGCTGCCGATGCCGAACGCGTGGTCGTGGTCATGGGATCTGGCGCAGAAACCGTTGAGCAAACGGCAGCCAAACTGAACGCCATGGGTGAAAAAGTCGGTGTTCTGCATGTGCACCTGTTCCGCCCCTTCCCTGCCTCACTTCTGGTCGCCGCCTTGCCCAAAACCGTAAAGGGCATCGCCGTTCTCGACCGTTGCAAGGAACCCGGCGCACCCGGTGAACCGCTTTACATGGATGTCGTCGCGGCACTGTCGCAGGCGGAGCAGGAAGGCCGTCTGCCGATGGCTGAAATGCCGGTGATTATCGGCGGGCGCTATGGCCTGTCGTCCAAGGAATTCACGCCAGGCATGGCCAAGGCGACGTTCGATGAACTGAAAGCCGACAAACCGAAACGTCAGTTCACAGTTGGTATTTTCGACGATGTCACCCGCCTCTCCCTGACCTTTGACGAGCATTTCTCTCTGGGTACACCCGGAACCAAACGGGCGATGTTCTTCGGCTTGGGGTCAGACGGCACAGTCGGGGCCAATAAAAACTCGATCAAGATCATTGCCGAAAACACCGACCTCTTCGCGCAAGGCTACTTTGTCTATGACTCGAAGAAATCTGGTGGCCTGACTGTCTCTCATTTACGTTTCAGTCCGCACCAGATCCACGCCCCCTATCTGATCAGCGGCGCGGACTTCGTAGCCTGCCACCACTTTGTGTTCTTTGATCGGGTGGATATCCTGGGCCAAGCGGCGAAGGGTGCCACACTGTTGATCAACGCACCCTATGCCCCCGAAGAGCTCTGGGATCACCTGCCCGCCCCCGTGCAGCAGGAGATCATCGACAAGGAAATCAAGGTCTATACCATCAACGCCCGGAGCGTCGCCGAAAGCGCCAACATGGGGCGGCGCGTCAACACAGTGATGCAGACCTGCTTCTTCGCTCTGTCGGGCGTGCTACCGCGCGACGAAGCCATCGCCAAGATTAAAAAGGCAATCGACAAAACCTATGGCCGCAAAAGCAAAAAGCTGGTGGAGCAAAACTTCGCCGCCGTCGATGCCAGCCTTGCTCACCTCTATGAGGTGCCGGTGCCGAAGACCGCAACCGGCCACGCCCTGCCTCCGGTGGTCCCCGATGATGCGCCGGACTTCGTGAAGCGGGTCACCGCAATGATGCTGGCTGGTAAAGGCGATCTGTTGCCGGTTTCCGCCTTCCCGGTGGACGGCACTTGGCCGGTCGGAACATCAAAGTTCGAAAAACGTAATATTGCCGACGAAATCCCGGTTTGGGACCCAGAAGCCTGCCGTGAATGCAACAAGTGCACCATGGTCTGCCCGCACGCCGCAATCCGCGCCAAGCTGGTGTCCAAGGAAGACCTGGAAGCCGTGGGGGGTGATTTACAGTCCCTGCCTTATCGTGGCATCGAAATGAAGGACGGCATTTACGTCCTCCAGGTTGCGCCAGAGGATTGCACCGGGTGCGGCGTTTGCGTGGCCGCTTGCCGTCCAGGCAAAATCAAATCCGAACCGGACCATAAGGCTCTGTCGATGCAGGAAAAGGCACCGATCTTTGAGAAAGAGAAGGCAAAGTTCGCGGCCTTCATGGCTTTGCCAGACTTTGACCGTGCCAATCTGCCCAACATCAACATCAAGACCGCACAGCTGATCAAACCCCTGTTCGAATATTCGGGCGCGTGCTTGGCATGTGGCGAAACCCCCTACATCAAGGTTCTCACCCAGTTATTCGGGGAACGTTTGATGATTGCCAACGCCACTGGCTGTTCGTCAATCTTCGGCGGCAACCTGCCAACCACGCCATACACCACCACCGCCGAAGGTCGTGGACCGGCTTGGGCGAACTCCTTATTCGAAGACAACGCCGAATTCGGGTTGGGCTTCCGCTTGGCGGTTGATCATCAACGCATCATGGCCCGCACCCTTTTGGCTGCCCTGGCAGAGCGTCTACCGGAATCGCTGGTGCATGACATCCTGAACGCCAAACAAACCAACGACAGCCTG
>JAFGWD010000214.1 GCA_016937315.1 Rhodospirillaceae bacterium | reverse complement strand
TGCCACACGCGGTGGCAAACGCCTGGTTCGCCATGCCAGACATGGTGGCCTTCGCGGCAACCATCGCTCTGATTGCAAGTGGACAACTCCTGGGACGCCTGCTTCATGTCCCGTCCGGCGCTTTGCTGATACCACTGGTCATCGGCGCGGCGTTGCGTGGCTTTGGCCTGATCACTGTGGAGTTGCCCCCGCCAGTCCTGTTGATCGCGTTCACTGCCATTGGCTGGGTCGTCGGGTTGCGCTTTACCCGCGAGATCCTGAAAACCGTCGCAGCAAAACTTCCGCACATGCTGGCTTCAATCATCGTTCTGATGGGATTTTGCACCGGCATCGCGTATCTGCTGACGCAAATTCTCGACGTTGACATGCTGACAGCATATCTCGCCACCAGCCCCGGGGGGGCGGATTCCATCGCCATTATCGCCGCATCAATCCACGTCGATTTGGGCTTTGTCCTCGCCTTTCAGACGGTGCGCCTGATCGTCGTCATCGTCGTTGGCCCCATCATGGCCCGGCGCATCGCCAAGGCCATGGGGCACAAACCGACTCAGGTTGGAGCACGCAATGGCACAGGACGACCATAGTGCAGAACATAGCGTAGCGCGACATAACCGACCACGAGTGTGGCAATGACCAATTCAATGCCACCCCAGCCACGCACCATTGCGATGGTTTCAGCGGCAAACCCTTGGCGTTCCAGGAAAGCTGCGGCCTTAAAGCTGGCCGTCGCCGCAATTACGGTGGGAAAGGTAAAGGCAGCATAGCCGGGCGAAAACGGCAAACGCAGCAACTCCCAAAAAGCCAAATACACCACCACGGCCATCAGCGCCCCCAAACCCAACAAAATCAGCACCAGAACACTATTGGGAGACGGATTAAACGTCAGATACCCAGCAAGGCACAAGTTCGGTGGTGCGGCCAGGATCGCAATTGTCGGTTTAGCTGGCACCGGAACTTCGGCGCTGAAAATCAGGCGATGCAGCATCAGTGGCAGCATCACAGCATACGAGACAATGCCAAACCACAAAAGCCCCTCAGCAAGAGGCCGAAACACTACATCTGGGATCGATAAAACGGCAACCACCGGACCAATCGGCGGCACGAACCAACTGGGCACCATATGATGCAAGCGCGGTTCGCGTGCCCGATGCACCGTAAACAGTATCAGAAAGCCAATGTGTGCCACCACAGCGGTCAACCATAGAAAACTGGCCGCTGAGGAAGACACCTTGCCGATACTGACACTGACCACCATGCTGGCCATCGCCATGGTCGGAATCACCGAGCCAATAACCGGATGCGCCAATTCAAGCATCAGGGTGCGTGGATTGAAAACGAACTTCAGCGTCAGAAGCCCGGCAATCACCGCCGCAATCAGTGCCCCACCTGTTTGAATGGCACCATCACTTGGGACTTGGACCTCCCAAGCCCAGGCGAGACTGGCAATACCGAGGGCTAGACCTCCTGCGGGAGACGGAAAAGCATTCAGGCGTGACATTGGCACCATCAGAAACTCCAAACACGAAACTGAGAAAAGCCTACCCCTCCGCTCTCGGAAATTGAAATTAAACATATTCTACAGTATGTTTAATAGAAATGAACATATCAGCCATTACACTGAAACAACTTCGGGTTTTCGACGCGGTGGCGCGGTACGGTTCCCTGACCCGCGCCGCCGAGGCTCTGTTTGTCACCAAGGCGGCGGTTTCCGTCGCCTTGAAGGCATTGGAAACCCAACTCGGCGACCCCCTGTTCGACCGTCGCAACAACCGCCTGATCCTGAATGCCTGTGGCGCACAATTGCGCCCATTGGCGGACGATGTTTTGCAGCGTCTGGACGTCATCCAAGGCTTATTTCAAGGTGCCACGCTTGGTGGAAACCTACGGATCGGGGCCAGCGTCACCATCGGCAACCATCTGCTGCCCGCCCTCTTAGGCCACTTCATGGGGCGCATCGCGATGCCACGCCCCGAAGTGACCATTGCCAACACCACCCAACTGTGCCGCCTGTTGGAAAGCTTCGACATTGACGCCGCCTTCGTTGAAGGCAGCACCCACGGAGCCCCCTTATCCGTTGAACCCCTGTGGCAAGACCACATCCACATCATCGCAAAGCCAGAACACCCCCTGGCCGACGGTCGCCCACACACGCTGACCGAACTGGGACATCAAACCTGGATCTTGCGAGAAGACTCGTCCGGCACCCGCGAGCAGTTCAGCTTGCACCTGGAAGCCGCTCTACCGGCTTGGCATTTGGGACTGGAATTCAACACCAACGAAGCCATCATCAATGCCGTCGCCGCTGGCTTGGGGCTGGGGTTCTTATCGGAAATGGCGATTGCCGATGCCGTTAAAACCAAGCGTATTGCACTCATAGCACTGGAAACCCAACACCTCCGCAGCCTTGACCTTGTGATCGCGCCGGATAAATACCAAAGCCCACTGCTTCAACATTTTCTGGATTTTTGCCGATCCTGGCCCATTCCTGGCCTGCTGGGCACAACGTCATCAAAAAAACAACCCGGCTGACGCGGGTCACGCGAAAGCCGGGTATTTGTGTCTTGCGTGGCGGCACAAGACGGCGTCGCCACGTTTTTTATGGCAAAGCCTGTTTAGGCCTCCAACTCACCAACCGCATCGCGGCCACTGTTGAAAACGGCCATATCCAATTCGCCTTCCGACTTCGCGACCAAGGTGGCCACCATACCGTCGCCGATCACGTTGAGGGACGTCCGTGCCATATCCAAAACACGATCGATACCCGCGATAATCGCCACACCTTCCAAAGGCAAACCAACCGAACTCAACACCAAGGACAGCATGATCAGCCCCGCGCCCGGTACACCCGCCGTGCCAATGGAGGCCAGCGTCGCGGTCAGGATGATGGTGACATAGTCACCAGGGGACAACTGCACACCAAACACCTGCGCCACGAACAGAGCGCAAACCCCCTGATAAAGAGCGGTTCCATCCATGTTGATGGTGGCACCAAGCGGCAGGACGAAACCCGACACGCCCTGCGACACACCAATGTTCTTCTGTGCACAGCTCATCGTCACCGGCAAGGTGCCCGAACTGGACGTGGTGGTGAAAGCCACGGCCGCAGCTTCGGCAATGCCTTTGAAGAAGCGAAGCGGATTAATCCCCGCAGCCCACAATGCACCGCCATAGACCAGGAAAGCATGCAGAACGCAACCCAAGTACACGGCCAAGATTACCATCGCCAAAGGCAACAGCAGATCAAGCCCATAGGTCCCTGCGGTCCACGCCATCAATGCGAACACACCAAACGGTGCGAACCAGATGACAATGCCGGTCAGCTTGTAAATGACTTCCGCCAAAGATTCAAAAGCATCGCGAACTTTCTCGCCCGCCTTACCCGACATGTTGATCGCCAATCCGAAAAGAATGGCAAACACAATGACTTGCAGAACATTGCCATTGCTCATCGCGGCAATCGGGTTGGTCGGAATCAGGCCAACAAGCGTGCTCACCAAAGATGGTGGGGCCTTCGGTGCAACGGCTTTGGCAGCTTCCATAGAAACACCGGCACCAGGGGCCATCACTGTGCCAAGCACCAAGCCAATGGTAATCGCTGCCGCCGTCGTCAGCAAATAAAGGCCAATCGTCTTAATGCCCACCCGGCCCATCTTCGCCGGGTCGCGCATTGAGGTCACACCCGTCACCAACGACACGAAAACCAGGGGCACGATCAGCATCTTGATGCCGGAAATGAAGGCGGTGCCAATCGGCTTAATGACGCCGGCGGATTTGCCGAAGACCAAACCAACGATCAAACCCAGAACAAGGCCAATCATAATCTTCTGCCACAGGGGAATGGCATTCCAGGCGCCCAGCGGGCCCGGTTTCTTCTTCAAGACATCTTGAGACACTTTAGTCCTCCATATCGAGTCGTCCGGTGTCTTTGCACCGATTCTGTTTTGATGAATAAAGAAACTGCTGAATGATACGCCGATGGCGAATTACAACCACTTCTTTCGACGAAAATAGACAAACGGAATCGCGGCGGACAGGAACATCAGGCCGAGAGCTAACGGATACCCGTAATGCCATTTCAATTCCGGCAGAATGTCGAAATTCATCCCATAAATGCTCGCAATCAAAGTCGGCGGTAAAAACGCCACCGAAGCAACAGTCAGAAGCTTGATGACATTGTTTTGCTCAATGTTGATCATGCCAAGCGTCGCATCCAGCAAAAAACCAACTTTCGTGGACAAAAACGTCGCATGATCGGTAATGGAATTGACGTCGCGCATCAGTGTCTTCATACGCAACTTCACATCTTTGCGGATTCCGGTCTGGCCCCCCAAGAACAGCATCAGACGATTTAACCCCAGCAAGCTGTCCTTGGCTTTCGTGGCAAGGTCTCCAGCACGGCCGATGCGCTGCAAAATATCTTTAAGATCAGAACCATACGCACCAGCTTTACGAAAAATATCCCTGGAAATCGCCTCTAGATCGGCTGTTGCACCTTCCAAAACGTCAGCCAAACGATCTGCAATTTGCTCCAACAAACCGACCAATGCCAACTCCCCAGTGGCAACCAAGGCTGGCTGACGCGCAAGACGACGCATGAACATACCAAACGGCAGTGGGTCGACATAGCGCACCGTCAACAACCGACTGCCCACCAGAATAAACGTAACCGCTGCAGCCTCCGGTTCATCGGTCATGGCACGAGTCAGAACCGGCATCGTCATCACTTGGGCCCCGCCTTCCTCGTACAGGCGGCTGGAAACCTCAATTTCCTGCATTTCCTCGTGGGACGGAATATCCACATTCAACAGACGGGATATCGCCATTTCATCATCACGGGTTGGTGTCAGCAAATCGATCCAAACCGTCTGCTCTGGCAGAGACTCAAGACTGCCCTCGATCACGGTCTGTTGCAAAACGCCCTGATCAAAATGGAACAGTGTCAGCACGGCAGCCTCCTCGCGAAAAAACCAGATGGAGGTCCTGTCTGTTAGAGACGACACTCCTTAACGTCCAACCACCCTAAGGTGGGTACAAACATGCAAAGCTGACTGGGAGGTTCGGTTATCATGATGTGACTCTTTCCGTCCACGCAGAAAGAATACAGCATTCAATTGCGGGGTGAGGCCGTCCTAACCCTTTTTAAGGGGCCTTGTCAATCCACCCACAAGACTCTGGAAGGCTCATTTCTGGCGAATAACCAGAAGTGTCATATCGTCATAGACCGTCGCCAACCCAATATGCCTTCGCACCGCATGGATCACGCCGTCTTTGATCTCGTCCACACGTTTTCCTCTGTGCCTCAACAGTTCCGCTCGCAACCCTTCAATGCCAAACAATCTGCCGTCCGTTGAGGCCGCCTCCGTAATCCCATCGGAATACAAAACGACAAGGTCTCCAGAATACAGATCCGTGGTCGCCACCTCGGTATATTCGGCAATGTTCTCGACGAGACCGAGGGGCAAACCCAATGGAAGAGTATCGATTTCTTCCATGTCTCCGCTATGACGCAGAATCAAAACCGATTCATGCTGCCCCACCACGGTCAAACGCCCCGACGCAGTCCTCTCGACGGCAAGAGCATCCCCTTCGTACGGACGATAATCCAGCAATGTGAAGCTGAGATTTTTCTCGCCCCCCATGCGATGAATGGTTTGGAACATCGTACGATTAAGGACGTCCAAAAGTCGCGGCAGATTATGTTCTTCCGCCAATACCAAAGCCCGCACCGCACTCTGCGCCATCAGCATCACAACGCCGCTTTCCAGGCCATGCCCGGTCACGTCACCAATCGTGATGCAGCCCCCATCTCCATCCTGCAAAACATCATAATAATCGCCACCAACTTCCGTCGCTGGCTCCATAAACGCGGCAATATCAAGCGCTGGAATCACCGCCAATTCTTCTGATCGTGGCAACAACATATCCTGCAATCGACGCGAAACGTCGATTTCCATGCCTAGTCGCAGGTTCTCCTCGCTCAAACGATCATTCAGAACTTGAATTTCATGGTGCGCTTGATCCAGCTTTTCCAGGGCCCGCTCGGTTTCCTCTTTCTCCCGAGACAAGGCTTCCCGCTTTTCGACCTCCATCTCCCGTAATCGCAAGGCATTCCGCTTAAACCCCACCAAAGTGCGGCTCATTTCGGCAATTTCATCGCTGCCTGCATCCGGCGCGATAAACAGATCCCAATTTCCTTCCGATATCTCATGCATCGCAGCATTGAGGCGCAGGATAGGGTCGCGAATGCTGCGCACGATCACGTGATTGGCAACCAACCCCAACAACAGCAATACAAATGCGCTGCCTGCGGTCATCTCCATGGTCACCCACAGCCGCCGATCCAAAGCATTCTGAATTTCAACCTCACGCCGTGCCAGACCTTCTGACAAACGACCAGCGGAATTGATCATCGCACGGCCATACATCTGCACATTGCTTTCCGACAACAGGCGGCGTTGTTCGAAAAGACGCGTCAGGTGCATCAAGGCTTGCTCCGCCGCATTCAGATCAGAAGCCACCCCCTCTAAACCCGCAGCAACATCCCCTTTACCGACGCGCTGACGGATTGCGGCAACCTGCGTGGAGACACCATACAAAGCGGCCTGCGCCTTATCCGGGCTCATCCCGACAGAAGACGTCTGAAAGGCCTGCACATCCAGGCGTGCCTGTGTGAACGCTGTTTCGGCCCGAAGAATGGCACGCGCCACACCATCCGGAGCCCGCACCGGATCACGCGACAACGCCGCCAAACGTGCGGAAATCCGCTGTGCCGGGATGAGAAAGTCCCCCCAATACACTTCGGTGATCCGACCATTGACGACCGTCGCGCCTTCAAAAGCCTCCATGAAGCCATTCACGCTCAAATGAAGGCGCAAGGGCTCCTTATCCAATACTTCGGAATCCGGAATCACCAACGCCAGCGTTGTTTCGATATTTTTTAGCGCCGCTCTGACACGCATCGGCAGAACCGTTTCGCCACTCGTCAAATAGGCGTTGCCAAGGACTTGCAGCAATTCAACATTGTGCTTCATGTTGGACAGTGACTGCACCCGTTCATGCAGCTTGATCACCTCGGCGCGATTTGACCGAACCAGCGTAGCGACACGCCAACCAGCCACCACCATCACGGCAGTCGCCAACAGATACACCGTCACGGTAAAGGTAATGCGACGCTTCAAAGGCACATGCCGCAGTCGCGCCTGCACCTTTTCGAAGGCTCCCGATTCCCCACTCATGGCCGTTGCTTCCCTTCTCCGACATCAGCCAAGGTCAAGTCATCCTCAGCGGAATTCCAGTCCCAAGGTCGGCATCAAACGTTTGAGATTCTGAAGGGACCGCCCCTGCCATGGAACCGCGACGGAGCCGATAATCGTCAACGCGAAATCACCACGATTACGCATCTCAATCACGAACTTCGAAAGCACCGCAATCCCCGAACTGTTGAGGAACTCCAGACCGGAAAGATCAATGGTCAGGGCCGCCGCATCCTCGGCAGCATTGGACAACAGCGCAACAATCGGGGCGTACTCAGCAATTCCGTTCAACCGCAACGTCCCTTCGATGGTAACCGTATGCGGTTCATCCGTGCATTTCACGGAATAGTTTTCACCAGAGAAATCTGTCATCAGTATGGTTTCTTTCCCTCTTCGCCCACGCCCACCATAAGCGAGGCGATTAAATCTCCATACACACTTGAGTCGTCACCGTTTCAACGCCCCCGGAAACGGCATCGAACCGCCAGGACAGCGTTGCGGCATAATCCAGGATCATCGTGATCAAGCCCAACCCCGACTCATCGCCTGAAATCGCCATTTCTTCAACTTTCCGAAAATAAATCTCCGAGGGATCTTCCCGTGACAAACCGTCAATGAAACGACGGTATGATGCGGCTTCTTCTGGTGTCACCGCGTTGGTTTCTTCAAAAATGATGCGATCAAATTGCAAAATCAGGCGCATGGTGATCGGCTGCGTTCCACCATCGCTGTACTTCATGGCGTTTTCCAGAAGCTCATTGGCAATATAACTGACCGTACCCTTAACCGTCGATTGTCGGGTTGCGCTGGCTGGATCGTCTTCTGTTTTCGGAAAAAATGTCGTCACATAGTCGGCTAAAAAATCTGCCGACAACCCATTGTTGCGCCAACGTTGCTGCAACGGCAACAAGCTTGGGGAAAAGCACAGGGAAAGACTCTCCAAAGCCAACGCCGCGTCATCATTTTCCCGGAACGCCCCAAATGTTTCAGACATCTGCGTCCCCTTTCCCCGATATATTTTGCAGGTCGTCCGGAATCTTGATCATGTTCCGCCCATCTCTTTTGGCAAGATAGAGAAGATTGTCCGCAAGCGACAACAAATCCGCCCAGTCACTGCCCAAAGGCGGCACCATGGCCGCCACCCCCATACTTAACGTGACCCGACCATCCGGCGCATCACGGTAGGAAATGTTCGCACCCCAGATTTCCTGCCGCATGGTTTCTGCAATA
>JAFGWD010000213.1 GCA_016937315.1 Rhodospirillaceae bacterium | reverse complement strand
CTTTGCGAGTCGCACTACGCATGAGCTGGTCCGGCCTTTTGGATCAACTCGATGCATTAAGCGCCCCCTTGACGACAAAGGACGTTTCCACGCAATAACGCCGAAAGCTTGCCGAACACGGACGAATCATGGTGTGCTTGCCCTCAGCATCGCGGGGAAGACCCGCGCCAATCTGATTTGGGAGCATCGCTATGATCGGTTTCCCCCCCAAGAAATCCTTTAATCTTGCCGATACGCACCCTCGTCCGATTTTGCATGCCGCAGCAACCGACCCCCATGCCGCACCGCCCCGTCTGCCCGACATGCTCCCCAGCGGATTCGTACCCATGGATGTCCTCCTCCGCGACATGGGATTAGCTCCGGCCCAGACATCCAAGCGTCTTGATCAAACCGTCGCCCCCTTGGTCGCACCGCACGCCACCGACATAGCGGAGTTCTCGCCGCCGCGTCCACTGCGCCGCCCACCAACACGCTTTGCCCCGACCGTGCAAACCAGCGACACCGACTAAGGCTATTTTCCTTCATCTGCCCCCCTGCGTTACACGCATGCCTAAGCCTATAAAAATCACGCTTGTGCCACTCCCCGGCTTGGCGCACATCGGTTGCGTATCTTTGTTTTTGTGCCATGGTTTATGGAGTCTGCCCATGCCGTTCGTGAGATCCGCAGTTTCCGCCCTACTGTCTTCCGCCCGTGATGCCCTGCGCGTATCCCGCGAATTGTACGCCATCATGATTCCGGTCGTCATTTTGGTGAAAGTCCTTCAGGAACTCGATCTGATCCGCTATGTCGCGCTGCCGCTACGCCCCTTGATGAGTCTGGTCGGACTGCCCGCAGAAATGGGATTGGCCTGGGCTGCTGCCCTTCTGAACAACGTTTACTCCGGGATTATCGTTTTCTTACAGCTTGCCCAAGGGAACCCGAATCACCTAACCACAGCTCAGGTTACGACCCTCGGCACAATGATGCTGATCGCCCACTCCCTCCCCATCGAAGGCGGCATTGCCCGCAAATGCGGCGCACGCTTCTTGACACAAGTCGCAATCCGCGTCAGCACCGCCCTTGTTTTCGGCATGGTCTATCATGCCGTAACTGCTGGAGGTGACCTGTTCCAGCAAACCGCATCCATTCCCTTGCCTTTTGACGACACCACCACCCAAACAAGCTGGATTGCCTGGGGCATGGGCGAAGCAAAGAAACTGATTTCCATCACCGCAGTCATCTTTTCCATGCTCTTGGCCATGAAAGTCTTGCGTCGTCTAGGTATCCTGCAAGCCATCAGCACGGCACTGGAGCCCATAATGCGGCTGATCGGAATCGGCCCCAAGGCATCCACGATCACCATGATCGGAATGACGCTGGGGATGTCTTATGGCTCTGGCATCATCATCCAGGACGTACGCGAAGGAGAACTGGGACCAGAGGATGTTTTCTACACCCTGTCCTTTATGGGTATTTGCCACTCACTGATTGAGGATACCCTGCTGATGCTACTGGTTGGGGCTGAAATCATGGGCACTCTGTGGATACGCCTGGCTCTTTGCCTGTTGATCGCGGCGACCATGGTTCGCCTTGTACGGCATCTCCCCCCCCACATGAAAACCCGTTTTCTGTGGGTTACCCGCGCCATAACGGCATAGAAACTTCATTCGTAGATCGTTGTTTCTAGACCGAAACAAAAACGGCCACAGCATACGCCGTAGCCGTTTTCATTCGCATCACCACCCTAATCACGCGTTGCGAATGCGTCCGAGAAACTGTTCAACAATATCACGCAACTGATCCGCACGCGCCGCGACATCATCCGCTGCTGTCAAAACATCCCTGGAAACCCGCCCGGTCTGTTCGGCAACAACACTAAACGTTTCGATGCCAGACGTGACTTCCGCAGTCCCGTTGGAGGCTTCCTGTACATTGCGTGCAATTTCCTGCGTCGCAGCCCCTTGCTCTTCCACCGAAGCCGCGATGGTCGAAGCAATATTATCCAATTCCTCAATGATTTGAGCAATTCCAGCAATCGCATCAACCGCATCCAACGTTTCTTGTTGAATGGCACGAATACGATCACCGATCTCCTCGGTTGCCTTGGCGGTCTGCGTTGCCAAGTCCTTCACTTCATTGGCGACCACGGCAAATCCCTTGCCTGCATCCCCGGCCCGCGCCGCTTCGATCGTGGCATTCAGGGCCAACAAATTGGTCTGGGCCGCAATGCCGTTAATCAGTTCGACCACGGTTCCGATTTCTTCCGCCGTCGTATTGAGAGACGTTACCTTGCCTTGAATATCTGCGGCACGAGAACTGGCTTGCCGCGCCACATCGGAAGAGTGCGTGACCTGACGTGCAATTTCTGCAATCGAGTTGTAAAGCTGCTCGGATGCGGCGGCCACATTTTGAACATTCTGCGAGGCTTGGTTGGCCGCTCCGGCAACCATGTTGGCCTGATCCGAAGTTTGGGACGCCGCATCAGACATGGTGTTGGAACTGACTTTCATTCCCACAGCCGCATCACCCACGGCCTGCACCACCACAACGATTTCTTTTTCCAGGCTGTCGGCGAGCTCAAGAAGCACTTTACGGCGTTCGGCCTCCAGATTTGCCTTGGCCTTTTCATCACGCTCTTGGGCTTCCAACAGATTGTTCTGAAAGACTTTGAGAGCTCGCGCCATAGCACCGACTTCATCCTTACGTTCGGTTTCCGTTACCGTAAGATTCAAATCGCCATCGGCCAAACGCGTCGTTGCATCAGTGACCCGTTTGACTGGCCCGACAATACCGCGACCAACCAACCAAGCAATCAACACCCCCGCCAGTAAAGCAACACCAGTGGACCACCCCATCACCTGCATGCTGCGCCCGGCTTCGACCTGAGACGATTGATCAACCCGCTCCAGATCGGCCTTCTGGGCTGCAACCGCCATAGACATGATCTTTTGTGCCTCGCGAATCTCAACTGGCACCTGTTTTGTCGAAATGTCCTTCACTTCCAATGCGATGTCCGCTGCCGTCGCAAAGCTCTGTTGATAAGTGGCAATATACCCCTCCAAAGCTTTAAGCGGCGCAGCATATCGGCCCTTGGTCTGCGACTTCAAAAGATTAATGGAGCTCACTGTTGTTGCCAGTGCCTTTTCGGCATTCACGCGGGCCCATTGCGCTGGCGCGGCAAAGAAATCCCCAATTTTAATTTCCGCCGTCATCAAGTCGTTGAGCGTCGTCGTAGACAAAGCCTCGGCCATAGCATCATCAAGGTCCGTGGCATTCTGGCCAATCTGATTCAGCGTTTGGTGTGCCCCACGCACAGACCGTTTAAGCCCTGAGCTTAAAACGACATTGTATTTCCCAAACAACTCCTCAGACCGTGCCACCGCCGCAGTTAAGTCCGTAATCTGTTTGGAAACACCCTCTGCTGCGGCAGACAGCCCTTGATCGTCACTCTTCTGTAACTGGGCGGCCGCCTCTCGTGCGGCTTTCAACGTCTTGTTCACTTCATCAAGAACAAACAAACTCCCGTGCTGTAAATAGACTGTCATTACAGACTGAAAACTCAAGATATCGCGTTCCAACGTGGAAATACTTTCCATCCGTTGGCTCGCATTTGACATCTGCACCATACTTCCGCCGACGGATCTGAGAGACGTAAAGCCTGCCCCCGCGACAATCATCAAAAGCACCAGAATGGGCGCGAACCCAAGATAAATCCGGCCCCCAATGCCAGAAATCGGCAACCCAGCAGACTTCAATGCGCGACTAGACATTGCGCTCCCCCATTCTCTTTTTAGAGATTTTTCCGACGGGCTGCCGAATTTCAAACAAAACGACAGCCCGCGAACGCATATTGACTATTTATAGGCGCCCACCAAAAGGACCACGTCACCAACCCGTTCGATATAGCTGATCTTTTCCATCGGCTGTTTGGTCACCGGGTTCGGGAAACGATAGGTCACGATGCCGCTGCCCTTGGATGAAGCCATTTCCATCATTTCATCACCATAGGGTTTGCCATCAACATCAGTCGATCCATAGAGGGACTTGCCCACGGCCTTGGGGTTCACATGCGCCAAACGCACACCATCAGCCATCCGCGACATGCTGACATAAAGATCACGATCACGGAAACCAGCCTTCGGGTCCATGAAAGCCACGGCGGCCTTTTCGGCACCATTTGCCTTCACATAGACCACCGCCTTATCCAACAGCGCTTTCGCTTCTGCCGGGGAAGCAAAATCACCTGCCTGAGCCGGTGCCGCCAAACCGATACCAAAAACAACCGTCAAAACGACGAATACCGCACGAACGATGCTCTTCATGGTTTCTCCCCTGGTTTCCTGATTTCTCTAACTCTCTGTTTAGAGCGACAAAAGATATTCTAACTATCCTGAAAGAAGCTGCTAGCGTCAGATTCTATTGGATCATTAAAACCCAATCGGGGCTTTTCCAGAAAGATGCTGCCAGCAACTTCAACGAATTTCCTTTTGTCACTCGAAAATAGAATAGCGCCGCACGAGATTATCGTGAAGAAAAGAATGAACAATATCGCACACCACGCAGCCAGCCAGGCCGCCGGAGATCAGATGAATAAAATACATGTATCTTTATCTGTCTATCAGGAAGCCGTCCGTCGTAAAAAGGCATCCAAATCCGTCAAGGACATTGGGCGGGCAAAAAAGAAGCCCTGCATCGCGTCAGCACCATATTCATGACAGATATCCGCTTGCTCTGCCGTCTCCACACCCTCGACGACGACCTGGAATCCCATGTTGCATGCCATAAGAATCAAAGCCTTCAACAAGCGTTTGTCCTTTTCGCCATCTGGCACATGGAACAAAAAGGACTTATCCACCTTCATCGTCGAAATCGGCAACCGCTTCAGATAGGACAGTGAGGAGTAGCCCGTTCCAAAATCATCAATGACGATATTGACGCCAAGAGCCACAATCGCTTCAAGACGAATCAGAGACTCTTCAATATCGGCAATCAAAACACTTTCTGTAATCTCCAATTCCAGACACGACGGCGGCAAATGCGAGGCCTCCAACGCACGACGCACGTTAGCAACAAGCCCCGGCGCCTGTAATTGCCGCGCCGACAAGTTCACAGCAACCTTCAACGACGTCCCCCGAAGACCCGCTGAAGCCGCATCCAGGCACGCCCGATCCAGAACCCAGTCCCCGATTTGTTCGATCAGACCGGTATCTTCGGCAATGTCCAAAAACTCACCAGGGAGCAGCAGTCCACGTTCGGGGTGATGCCAACGAACCAAGGCCTCGACTCCACAGACATCACCGGTCACAACAGATATTTGCGGCTGGTAATAGACATCGAATTCACCATGCAACAAAGCCGCACGCAAATCGCGTTCCGTCTGCACACGGCGCATCACTTGGCGATGCAAGTCCTCGGAAAAATAATGCGCTTGGTTGCGCCCATCGCGCTTGGCCCGATACATCGCCAAATCAGCACACTTGAAGAGCTCATCCGCGTCAGACGTGTTATCCGGGCACAGCGCGATGCCGATGCTAACGGTGGCAGGCAAGACCACGCCACCAATTTCCACTGGCACGTTCAGCGCCGCCAACAAACGTTCCGACAGCAAGTGGATGCTGTCATCCTGCCCCACCTGAAAGGCCAAAATCGCAAATTCATCACCACCAAGGCGACACAAGATATCGCCGTCGCGAATCACCGCGCACAAACGCTCGGCAACCACACGCAACAACTGATCCCCCACATCGTGCCCGTGGCTATCGTTCACCAACTTAAAATTATCAAGATCAAGCAGCAGCAGCGCAAGATTAAGGCCATACCGCCGGGTGCGCGGAATCGCCGCCCGCAAGCTTTGGTCAAAGAAATAGCGGTTAGCCAAGCCCGTCAAAGGATCCTGTTCCGCCAACTCCCGCAAACGTTCATGACTTTCGATCAAGGCCAGCTCAATACGGTGGCGCATGCGTGCATGTGTCACCGCACGCATCAAATGGCGTGGAGACAGATCCTGTTTCAACAAAAAATCTTGAGCCCCGGCCTCAATACACTGGGTTGCCAAATCATCATCATCCATGCCGGTCAGCATCAAAATCGCCGTTGACCCCAAACGACGGGAGTTCATGCGCCGCAGAACCTCCAAGCCATCCATATCCGGCAAACGATAATCCAACAGAACCGCATCGAATGTGCCGTGGGCAAAACACTGCAACGCCTCGTCAGCGGTTGCCGCTTCGGTCACCATATGTGCGCCACCGCCAAGGCGCAGAGTCCGCAGAATCGCCATGCGATCAAGCTCATCGTCATCCACCACCAGTATCCGCATCACCCCAGACACGTCGGGAGGCACTGGTAATACGTTATCGGCGGAAAAGCACACACCATTGATGCACGGTCCCAAAATAACAGTCTCCACAATTAGCCAGGTGGCAACTCAACAACTTGCCAATAGGCATCAAGCATTTGGACCAGATCAGAAAAACTGTTTCCTATTTCACTCTTCACAATATAACCCGCAACATGGACACGATACGCGGCGGACATATCTTCATCAGACTTCGATGTGGTCAGAACAAACACCACAGAATCGTGCAAGACCTTGTCATCACGCAAGGTCTGGATGAGCTCCAGCCCCCCCATGCGCGGCATATTCAGATCCAGCAAAATCAGAAACGGACGCGGAACCTTGCCTTCACGTAAAAGCTCTAATGCTTCAATGCCATCACGCGCACGGATCAATGGATTGGCGATACGCTTGCGCTTCAGGGCGCGGATCACCCCCATGGCATCAACGTCGTCATCCTCAACCAACAGAAGTGTGACACACTTTGCCTCACGCATGGTTTCGAGCATCAAGAGTCTCCCTCAATTTCGCTTCATCAGGCCATGTGAAGACAAAGCGGGTCCCGGTTTTGCCATCAGAATCCACAGTGACGGTTCCACCATAAAGCTCAACGATCTTCTGGACCAAGGCAAGTCCCATGCCGCTACCCTCCACCTCATCGCGAGGACGTAGCGTTTGAAACAGACCAAAAATCCTCTGGTGATATTCTGGCGGGATTCCGGGACCATCATCACCAACCGTGAAATGGTAGACCCCATCTTCCTTTCGTGCAGAAACCATCACACACCCATCGAGACGGTCATGATGCTTGACCGCATTGCTGATCAAATTGCGTAGAACCTGGGTAAATGGCGTCACCAAAGTGGTGAGAACGGGTAGATCATCACTCAATCGCAGCGTAAACCCTGCTGGTGCCGCAAGAAGTTCAAAAATGTCCTGGCAAAGGTCCGCCACGGAAACGGTGGATATATCGCCCTCGATACGCCCCACGCGTGAATAGGCCAGCAGATCATCCAACAAGCCTTCCATCCGTGTAATCCGGCTTTGCATCATATGCAGATGCGCGGCTATCTCGGGTGGCGGACCTTCGGACATGTCCTCGGCGATCCATTCCGACAGTTGCCGAATTCCCCTCAGCGGTGAGCGCAAGTCATGGGAGGCAACATAGGCAAAGGTGGCCAACTCCT